>JAUXFI010000185.1 GCA_030620125.1 Anaerolineae bacterium | reverse complement strand
CTTGTCTACTTGTTTCCTTGTTTCCTTGTTTCCTGTCAGCGCAACACGACCTCAGCCCACGCTTCGATCCACGCCTCGCGGTTGGCCTCGATGGCTGCGTGGTCCACCTCGGCCGGGTGCTCGGGGACGACGGCGGATTTGGCGAAGACGTCGGGCAGGGCTGCGTTCTGGTTGGCGGGGAACATGAACATGTGCAGCGGGATGTCCTCCTGGAAGGTCGCGCCGAGCATAAAGTCCACCCACGCCTCTGCCAGGTCGCGATTTTGCGCGTCCTTGGGGATGAGGATGCCAACGAACTCGATCTGTCGGAAGCAACTGCCGTCGCTGACGACCGCCGCCGTGGGGGCTTCCTCGAAAGGCTCTTCGGCGTAGTACACCTCAACCGGCGGGCTGCTGGCGTAACTGACGACGATGGGCCGGTCGCCCTCCCCGCCAGAGCCGTAGGTGAACTGCCCCCAGTAGGCGTCCTCCCACCCCTCGGTCACCAGTACGTCGTTGGCCCGCAGGTCGGCCCAGTAGTCGAGGTAGGTGTAGTCGCCCGTCTCGCCAAAGTGGCCCACCGTTGCCAGCAAAAAGGCCAGTCCGGGCGACGACGTGGCAGGGTTCTCCACCACCGTCAGGCCCTCGTACTCGGGCTTCACCAGGGCCTCCAGGTTGGCGGGCGGCGTCAGGTCGTGCTCGATGAACCAGGCTCTATCATAGTTGAGGCAGACGTTGCCATAGTCCACCGGCAGGGCGCGGTGCTGGGGGTCTAGTTCCAGGTGGTCGGGGATCTCGGCCAGGAGCGGCGAAGCGTAGGGCTTCAGGATGCCGGCCTCCAGCGCGCGGCTGAGCAAGGTGCTGTCCACGCCGTAGAGGACATCGGCCAGGGGATTGTCGGCGCTGAGAATAGCCTGGTTGAGAACCACGCCCGCGTCGCCGGCCTGGAGAATCTCGACCGTGGCGTTGTACTGGGCCTCGAAGGCGGCGAGGGTCTCTTCGCTGATGTCAAAGCTGTCGTGGGTCATCACCCGCACTGTGCGAGGCTCAGGCGGTGAAGTCGGCGCCGGGGCCTCGGTTGGAGGGGCTGGGCTAGGCCCACAGGCTGTCAATACCACCAACGCAGTTAGAACGGACACAATTACACGTTTCATCTTTCACCTCCCATTCACCTTGTCTACTTGTTTCCTTGTCTACTCATCTACTCGCGTGCGTCACCACACACAGGAGCAGCCCGTGCTGCACGCGCACGCGGGCCTGCTCCACTGCCAACACGTTGCTCATCCCCCGCGCCGGTCCAAAGCGCAGGGTGTCTTCGTGCAGCGGCCACTCCAGTCCCTCGGCTGTCACGCCCACCGCGTCGCCGCCCAGCGGGATGAGGGAGACGGTGTCGCCGGGCTGGCCCTCAATGAGTGCATCTTTGTGAATGAGGAAGGCTGTCTGTGGCCCCTCGACGATGTGCGTGTCGAGTCCGTCCAACTCGGGCAGTGCCAGCAGCAGCAGGTTGGCGATGGTCTGATCCAGCCGTCCCCCCAGGGCCGCCAGGATGACGATCTCGGTCGCGCCCTCGCGCGCGGCGTGGAGAAGCGCCAGTTCCAGGTCGGTCTCGTCCTTGCGGGGTGAGAAGCGGACGATCTGCGACCCGGCCGCATCCACGCGGGCCTGTTCGTTGGGGGACAGTGAGTCGAGGTCGCCGACGACAACGTGGGGGACCACGCCGGCGGCCAAGGCGTGGCGGGTTCCTCCATCGGCGGCGATGATGAGGTCATCGGGATGCAGCAGGTTTCGTACACCCTGCGGATCGGGGAACTCGCCGTTGGCAAAGATGATGGCGCGCATAGTTCTCACCAGAACACGGATTTCAGGACAACAACGGACATAAAAGAAGCCGCCCCGGCCAGCGGGGCGGCTGTATTGCACGCTCAGTGGTCTCCCTCCGCTGGCATTACCCAGATCAGGTTCCAAGGGTCGGCGCCGGTGGTCTTACGACCAGGGGCACCCTCTCAGCCTGGCTCCCCAGGCTCCCCTGAAGGTGTGTATTCAGCGAATGTTTCAAGGCACGACGAAATTATACTACATTCTCGTCGGCCTGGCAAGGTCTATTCTGTCTACCGCGAGATTGTTAGTCTTCCGGCACGGGCGCGGTGGGGCTGATGCGCTGCATCTTTGCGATCAACCGCCTCCGTTCAGCGGGATTGGTCGTCCCCGCCAATCGCCCACGCAGGTAGCGCAACTTGCGCTTGCGGGTCTGCCGTCGGACTCGTTTCCGATCTCTTTCAGTTCGCATCACTTTCTCCTAAATCACGCATTACATTATTACGCATTATGGATACACCCGCTTCAGCATACGCGGGAAGGCGATTGTCTCCCGCAGATGATCCAGTCCGCAGATCCAGGTCACGGTGCGCTCAACCCCCAGCCCAAAGCCAGAGTGGGGAACCGAGCCGTACTGTCGCAGGTCAATGTACCACTCGAACGCTTCGCGGGCCAGGTTCCAATCCTCGAGCCGCTGGAGCAACAGGTCGGGGTCGGAGATACGCTCCGAGCCGCCGATGATCTCCCCGTATCCCTCCGGAGCCAGCAGGTCCGCGCTCTTGGAGATATCCGGGCGTCCGGGCCAGGGTTCCATGTAGAACGCTTTGGCGTAGGTCGGGTAGCCGTAGACGAAGACGGGTTTCTCGAAGCGTTTGGTCAGTTCCGTTTCGTGCGGCGAGCCGAGGTCGTCCCCCCACTCGATCTCCAGGAGCCCCCCGAGTTCCTCGTCATCCGTTTGCTCCCGCATCTCGGCCAGTATCTCCAGCGCCCGGTCGTAGGAGATGCGCGGGAAGGGAGGCGACACCTTCTCCAGGTGACTGATGTCCCGTCCCAGCAACGCCAGTTCGTGCGCCCGCTCGCGCAGGCAGGGCTGGACGATGTAGGAGATGAACTGCTCTTCAATCTCCATCAATTGGTCGAGGTCGCAGAAGGCAATCTCTGGCTCCACCATCCAGAACTCGGTCAGGTGGCGGCGGGTCTTTGACTTTTCGGCGCGGAAGGTGGGGCCGAAGCAGTAGACGCGGCCAAAGGTGTAGATGTTGGCCTCGTTGTAGAGTTGGCCCGACTGGGCCAGGTAGGCCGGTTCGCCAAAGTAGTCGGTCTCGAAGAGGGTGGACGTGCCCTCGCAGGCGGCAGGGGTGAGGATGGGGGTGTCCATGTTGACAAAGCCGTGGTCGTCGAGCCAATCACGGATGGCGCGAATGACGGTGGCCCGCACCCGCAGCACAGCCCACTGACGCTGCGAACGGATCCACAGGTGGCGGTTGTCCATCAGGAACTCGACCCCGTGCTCTTTGGGCTGAATGGGATAGTCCTGGGCTACCTGGAGCACCTGCAGGCCAGTGACGCCCAGCTCGTAGCCGCCGGGGACGCCGGGAGCACGCTCGTCTTGCCGGACAGCGCCGGTGACGATGATGGACGATTCCTGCGTCAGGCTGCGGGCCGCCTCAAAGATCTCTGGGCTGACCTCTTTCTTGAAGACGATACACTGGACGAATCCGGTGCCGTCGCGCACCTGGAGGAACTGGAGTCTTCCCTTGTCGGTGTGGTTGTAGAGCCACCCTTCGAGCGTGACTTTTTCTCCCACGTGCTGGGCGATGTCCTTGATGCGGATTGTCTTAGACATAGCAGATTCTACCCTCCTGGTACCTGGGGGATTGTACCGCAGAATTGGCAAGGTGGCAAGGAGCAAGGCACAGAAGGCGGGATGTGAATGTTAAGCCAACGTGGTTCTGTACAGTGGAGACAGCAGCATTCGCTCCCCCGGAGTGAGGACGCGCAAGAGAACAGAGGAAGTCAGGTCGTAGAGCCAAGTTCCTGCTTCAAGCTGGCCAACAATGCGCGCAGTTGACGACGGGTGACGTTTTCCCAAAAGTATCTCCTCAATGGCCGCGCTGACATCTGCCCGGGCATGAGGAAAGCGCCGCGTCAACGGTTTGAGGCTGTGCCTGAAGGAGTCTGGCAGGTGGACACTATAATTCATTGATGACTTGTTTCCAGTCCGGCATCGGCGTTGCCGCGGCCTGTACCTGGGCAATCAACTGTCTCAACTCGGCCGACTCGGCGATGAGCGCATCTTCAGGCTCTGGTTCGCGGTTGAGTAGGTTGTCCAGGATCAATTCCAGTCGCTTGAACGTCTCCAAGTCCACCACAATCGCTTTAGGCTGGCCGAGTTCGTAAAGGACAGGGAACTGATCGACTCGCCAGAAAAGTGCCTCTTCAGTCATTATGTTTTCCTCCACTATCTGTTCCTCAATTATAGT
>JAUXFI010000072.1 GCA_030620125.1 Anaerolineae bacterium | reverse complement strand
CGCCACAGATATCGGGTTTGTTTAGATGGCCGCAATTGTACCGCAAATCGGGTTCTGAGGGAAGCCGTCTCTCCGACAGACTGCTAGCATGCCCTGACCGGGGTAGCCCCGCATGGCGCGCAGGAAACGGCGGGCGTGGTCCAGTCCGGCCTGGCGGATGTCGCCCAGGAGGAAGGCCGGGCCTCGGCTGACGTTGTGCATCTGGCGCATGTCGTCGGCCAGGCGTTCGGGAGAGCGATAGGCCGGTGCAGTGCGGCCAGAGATCAGGCGCGAGGCGGAGGCGGCCCCGCCACAGTAGGCGCAGTTGTGTTTGCACCCACGGACGGTGAGCACGGCCATCGTCGGGTAGTCAATCCAATGGCTGAAAGGCACGTAATTCAGGAAATCCGCGTCGCGCATGACGGAGCGCACCATCTGGCGGTAGTTCATCTCCAGGTGATCCAGAGTGGCTGGGATGTAGGTCTGTGGGTTGACGTGGACTTTGCCGGCTCTGTCTTTCCAGGTCAGATTGGGAATCTGTGTCAGGTTGACCGGGTCCACGTCGGCAGGAGAGGACGCGCTGGCGATACACTCGACCAGTTGGCGAAGCGGCTCCTCGGTCGAGTCGCCGCGCAGGACGTAGTCCACCTGGGGGTAGCGCACCAGTTCGGTGTGAAAGTAGGAGGCTGAGAAGCCGCCAAAGAGGACGGGGGTCTCGGGGTGGTGTCGCTTGACCAGGCTGGCGACCTCCAGTGAACCGTGGGCGTGGGGTAGCCAGTGCAAGTCCACTCCGAAGAGATGCGCTTTCAGCCGGGCGATGAGGCGCTCGGCGTCGAAGCGGTCGGAGCGCACCATACGCGCGGCCAGGTTGGCGATGCGCGTGCGAAAGCCGGCCTGTTCCAGGTAAGCGATCATGGTGGAGAAGCCGACGGGGTACATGTCAAAGACCGGTTCAGAAGGGACGAGGTCGCTGGTCGGGCCCCACAGGGTCGCCCGGCGGCGAAAGTCGTAGACGGTGGGGGCGTGCAGGAGGATCAGGTCCGCAGGTTGCATAGGATTTCGGCTCCAGGTTTCTGTTGCATTGGCTCTCCGAACTGGAGGGGTGGAGGAGGGATTGTAACACGCCCCGCTGCTCCGCACAAGTGCAGTGCTTTGGCTGGGTGATTAGGTGATTGGGTGACTGGGGTGGCTGGGACTCACTTGGTACACTGGCGGTGCTGTGTTATAATCTCCATCTGACCGCTAACTCTTGAACGGCACCGAAATGCTAACTGACTATCGTGTCCGGCAACGAGAATATCTGCTAGAGATCAGCCGCGCTCTCACGGCGCAACTCAACCTGGACGAGTTGCTGCAAATGGTGTTGGAGGCGGCTACAAAGATGTTGGCCGGGCAGGCTAGTTTCATCGCCTTACGCGACCCCGACGGAGGTTTCACCATCCGCGCCAGTTATGGTCTACCTGGGGCGCTGGTGCCGTATTTCGATCGTCTGCTGACAGACATTCCCGACGACGCCGACCGAAGCCGGTTCCACATCCCCGGCCTGGCGGAGAAGCTGGGGGCGGTAGTGGCGCACCTGGGACTGCGCCTGCAACAGGTGGTGGCGCTCCCGATGGCCATCAAGCGTGAGCTGATCGGTGTGCTGTACGTGTTTCGCGCCTACGGAACCCGCTTCACCCCCGACGAGCGCCAGGTGCTCGCCAGTTTCGCTGACCAGGCTGCCATCGCGGTTCACAATGCGCAACTTCACGAACGCATCTCCCAGGAGAAGCGTCGTCTCGACGCCATGCTAGAGTACAGCGCCGATGGGGTGTTGATCCTCGATTCGGCCCAACGCATCACCGTCTTTAACCGCGCTCTGGCCCAATTGAGCGGCTGGCCGGCGGCCAAAGCGCTGGGCCGCCGCCACGACGAGGTGATCCGCTGGGCACGCCTGGAAACGGAACTGGACCTGGACAGCGCGGTCGCCGGCGGCTGGCCGCTGCCGTCGGCCCGGCCCCTCTACGTCGAAGGGGAGCTACGCCGGCGCAACGGCGGAACCGTGAGCGTCGGCATCACCTACGCGCCGCTTTTCGACCGTGACGGACGTCTGGTCAACATCATCGCCAGCGCGCGTGACGTCACGCGCTTCCGGGAAGCGGATGAGATCAAGTCTATCTTTATCTCTGTGATTTCCCACGAGCTCAAGACCCCGGTCGCCTTGATCAAGGGCTACGCCGACACTCTGCTGCGTAAGGATGCCTGCTGGGATCCGGAGACGATGCAGGAAAGCCTGACGGTCATCGTGGAGGAAGCCGAGCGTCTCAATCAACTGATTGACAACCTGCTCGACGCCTCGCGGCTTCAGGCGGGGGCGTTGCCGTTGGAGATGGACCAGGTGGCGTTCGATGCGCTGGCCCGGCGCGTGGCCAGTCGTTTCCGCACGCAGACCCAGACTCACGAGATCGTGGTCAATTTTTCCCCGGACTTTGCGGTTGTCGAGGGAGATCCGGGTCGGCTGGAACAGGTTCTGAACAACCTGGTGTCCAATGGTATCAAGTACTCCCCCGAAGGTGGTCGCATCGAGATCAGTGGCCGTGTGTTGCCCAACGAGGTGGTCGTCACTGTATCGGATCAGGGAAAGGGTATCACGTTCGAGGAGCAACCTCGTGTCTTTGAGCGTTTCTTCCGTGGGGAGAGAGATCGTCACCAGCGCGCCCCTGGGGCTGGCCTGGGATTGTATCTGGTCAAGGCCATCGTCGAAGCCCACGGCGGGCGCGTCTGGGTGGAGAGCAATCCCGGAGAAGGGGCTGCTTTTTCATTCGCCATCCCGCGTCAACAAATCGTCTGAAAACTATCTGATTGAAAGGAACTGTAATGCCTCAAGTAATGCTTGCCCGTGTAACTTGTCCCAGTTGTAACAGCCCGTTCCAGACCCCTGTGGAGCAGGTTTTGGATGTCAGAGCTGATCCGAGCGCCAAAGCGCGGCTATTCAGCGGCGCGGTCAACGTAGCCGCTTGCCCCCATTGTGGAATGCAAGGGGCGCTTGGTCTGCCGTTTCTTTATCACGACCCCGATAAGGAACTGGCGTTGATTTGCATGCCGATGGAGGCGGGCCGCAGCGACCTGGAACGCCAGCAGGCCATCGGCAAATTGACCAGCGGTGTGATGGACGATCTTCCGCCCGAGGAACGCAAGGCGTATCTGTTACAGCCCCAGGTCTTTCTCACGTTGGAGAATCTGGTAAACAAGGTTCTCGAAGCGGACGGTGTCACCCCGGAGATGATCGAAGAGCAAAAGGCCAAAGCAGGGCTGCTGCAGCGGATGCTCGATGCCACCTCCGATGAGGTATTGGAAGCGATAATCAAGGAGAACGACGCTTCTATTGACGCCGATTTCTTCAGCTTGCTGGCTGCTAATCTGGAGATGGTGCAGGCCACGGGTCGAGCAGCCGACACGCAGCAGCTCCTGGCGCTACGCACCAGGCTGCTAGAGTTGAGCAGCGAGGGACGGGCGGTCAAGGCGCGAAGTGATATGCTAGAGGCACTGCGCGCCGACCCGACCCGCGAGAAGCTGTTAGAGATGCTCGTCCAGGCCCCCGACGAACGGACACGCGAGTTGCTGGTCACGTTTGGCCGGCATCTGTTGGACTATCTCTTTTTCCAGTCCCTCACGTCTCTGATCGAGTCAGCCTCCGACGAGGAGGAGCAGGAGCGGTTGACTGCGCTGCGCACGAAGGTTCTGGAGGTTCGAGACCGGCTCGACGAAGCGACCAAGGCGCTGCTTGGAGCTCGTGCTGCGCTTCTGCGAGACCTGTTGCTGAGCGATGACCCCGAAGCGCTGGCCCGGCGTCGTTTCGCGGAGCTGGACGAGGCCTTCTTTAATGTACTGGCGGCCAACCTGGAGCAAGCGCGGGCCGCCAGCGACGAGCAGAGGGTTCAGACTTTGCAGGATATCTGGAACCTGATCTTGCGTCTGACCGAGGAGGCCATTCCACCGGAATTGCGACTCTTGAACCGATTGATGACCACCGAGGACGACGCGGAAGTCGAGAGACTGTTGGAGGAGAACCGTGACTTGTTCACGGACCGGTTAGTGCAGTTCATGGGGGAGACGGAGGCAAACCTGCGCGAGCAGGGCAACTTGGAGGCCGCCGAGCGCCTGGCGTCGGTGTTGGAGAAGGCCAAGGGGGTTCTGGCGGGAGTGGTTGCTGCTTGAAACTTGATTACTCAGCCACCCTTGCGAAGGTTGCGAATGGCCTTGTCGCCGGGACAACTTTTGATAGGCAAAGACGCTTTGGCTCAAGAGTTCTCGCCAAACCTTCGCAAGGGTTCACCCGCCTGGGTAGTAACCTTGAAACTTGACAAGGTCTGTCCCTGTGCTATGATGTTAGTGTACGCGCCCGTAGCTCAATAGGACAGAGCAGCCGCCTACGAAGCGGGAGGTTGTGGGTTCGAGTCCCGCCGGGCGCGCCACTCCTTTGATGCCCTCCCCGGCGGGAGGGCATTGCTATTCAGTCCGCTGGGCGTGACTACTCAGCCACTCTTGCGAAGGTTGCGAATGGCCTTGTCGCCGGGACAACTTTTGGTAGGCAAAGACGCTTTGGCCCGCAAGTTCTCACCAAACCTTCGCAAGGGTTCACTCCGTTTGTGTGTCAGGGCATGTTCCTTGTCATTCTGGCCCTTTTGTGCTACACTTTTCGTCTGCTCGTATCAAGCGCATTGCCGCACGACTATGCTCCAGCCGGATTGCCAGATCTGGCGATCTCTTTGGAGCGAAATGGCATCGGGTGCGCTTGATGTAAACTTACGGTGAGGGAGACCTATGTACAAGCGTATACTGGTCGTGGGAATGACACTGGTGGCGCTGCTCGTTATGGGCTTGCGGGGCTGGGCAGCGCCGCAGCCTCAAGCGCGAGCGGTGGTCACTTATCCGACTAGCGGGATGACCATCAGCGGCGTCGTGGATATCACGGGCATCGCTACCCATCCCAATATTGAGTGGTACGATGTGAGTTATGCAGCCGGCGCCGAGGCCACAGGTGGGTCGCAATGGATTCCTTTGGCCCAAGTGCAGGGCACTCGAGTCGAAAATGGCGTGCTGGCTGCCTGGGACACTACCAGTGTGCCTGACGGATTGTACTGTCTGGCTTTGACGGTCAAGGGAATAAATGATCCAACCTACTACCAACAGTTCGTTGCGCACCTCACTGTGAACAACGCCCAGCCCGTCGCGACGCCGACGTCCGAGGCCGAGATGCCCACACCAGAGCCAGCGCCCACCGTCGGGGTCGGCTCGACGCCCACGCCGATCTCTATCGAGCAGCCTGCTACCTCGACGCCGCGACCGTCTCCCACGCTTGAGGGCGGGGAGGGCGAGGAGGTCGTCACACCCTCGGCGGGAGGGGAGGAGGATACCAGCGTACCGTTTGACACCGGGGAACTGCGTAATGCCTTTTGCGGTGGGGCGCGGATCACCGCGATGCTGTTCCTGTTGTGGGGCCTGTATCTGTTGGCGAAAGCCCTCGTGCGCTGGTTCCTGCGTCAGCAGCACGTGAATCGGCCTCCGATGTGAAACGCCGGCAGGCTGATGGTCATGGGATTTTACCTCATCGTCGGGCTGGGCAACCCAGGCCCACGATACGCCACCAACCGGCACAACGTCGGATTTTGCTGCCTCGAGCGGCTGGCTGCGGCTCATGGTCTATCCTTCGACAAGCGGCAGAAGCGAGCCCGTGTCGCCCTGGGAACCATCCGCGGACAGCGAGTCATCCTGGCCAAGCCGCAGACGTTCATGAACGAGAGCGGTCGCGCTGCCGTGCCGTTGGCTCGCTTCTACAAGGTGCAGCACGAGCGGTTGCTGGTGGTCTACGATGACCTGGACCTGCCCCTGGGCACGGTGCGGTTGCGGCCAGAGGGAGGCAGCGGCGGTCACAAGGGGATGAGGTCCATCATTGAGCAGTTGGGTAGCCAGGACTTTGCCCGCCTGCGTTTCGGCATTGGCCGCCCACCGGGACGGATGGACCCAGCGGCTTACGTGCTGCAGGATTTCTCGGCGGAAGAGGAGCCGTTGCTGGAGGAGACGCTGGAGCGAGCCGTAGCTGCTATGGAGACCTGGCTGTGTGAGGGTGTCGGGGAGGCAATGAGTCAGTACAATCGGGGACGGTAGAGCGTGAACGTTTCGGGACTCCTGGCATCGTTTGAATCACTTGAGGCTTACCGATCCCTGCGGCAGGATTTGCGGAGTGGGGAGACGCCGCCCGCGCTGGGCTTGTTGCGCGCTGTCCGTCCTGCTCTCCTGGCCGCGCTGGCCCGTGATCTGAATCGCCCGCTGCTGGTCGTCGCCGGCTCGGTAGAGCGCGCCAAGTCGCTGGCTCACTCCTTGCGTGATTGGTTTCCCAACCCAGAGTGCATCCTACGTTTCCCCGAACCGCTGGCCCTTTTCTACGAGCGCGTCCCCTGGACCGACGAAGTCATCGCAGGCCGCTTGCGTGTCCTCTCCGCCCTTTATCCTCCTTCACCCCCCCCTTCCCCCCCTATAGGGGGGGTGAGGTCTGGCTCTTCTTTTTTCTTTACTAGCACCTCCCCTTCCCCCCCTATAGGGGGGGTGAGGGGGGGTGGGGGTGAGGGTGAGGGGGGGGTAATCGTCACCTCGGCCCGCGCGCTGATGCAGCGCACGTTGCCGCTGCGCCAGTTCCGCTCCTCCATTCGCGAGTTCCGCGTGGGCCAGGTGCTCGACATGGAGCGGGTACTGGGTCTATGGGCGGGGCTGGGCTACGAGCCTGTCAGCGTCGTCGAGGCCCCCGGCCAGTTCAGCCACCGGGGTGGTATTCTCGACATTTTCCCGCCCGCCGATTCCATGCCTGTGCGCGTGGAGCTCTTTGGCAGCCAGATCGAGTCGCTCCGGCGCTTTGACCCCGCCACCCAGCGCTCGTTATCACGGGGGGAGCGGGTGGAGAGCGTCACCATCACTCCGGCCCGCGAAGCGCTCCCTCGCCACGGTCCGCGCGTCGCCGGTCACGTCACTGCGCAGTTGGCCCACGGCCCCCCCGCCGACGCTCGCGCCGAACTGGAGGCTCATCAGCGTGGCCTGGCGGCCGCCATGCCGTTCCCTGGGCTCGAGTTTTACCTGCCTTACTTTTACACCGACCCCGCCACGCTGCTGGACTATTTGCCCTCTGAGGCCCTGGTCGTCGTAGACGACCCGCAGGAACTGGCGGATGATTGGGCCAACCTGGAGGAGGAGGGTGTGGCCCTGCGGACCGCCGCAGAGGAGGCCGAGACGCTCCTGCCCGACTATCCACTGCCCTACGTCACCTGGGACGAGTGGTCGGAACGGCTGACCGACCGGCCCGTGCTCACACTGGGCCACGGGGAGGGGGGCGCGACCTCTCGCCTGGCCAGTAGTTTCATTCCTGGCTCCCGTTTTGGCGGCCAACTCAAGCCCGTACTGGAGCACATCCATACCGCGATTGTCACCTCCCCCCCTATAGGGGGGGGCGGGGGGGGTGGGCAGGTAGTCGTCGTCAGCCAGCAGGCCCGCCGGTTGGCCGAGCTATGGGGCGCGGAGCACGACTACGTCCTGCCGCTTGAGGAACTGCGCCAGCCACCACAGGCCCCTCTTACCTTCGTCCAGGGTTCCCTCGCCGAAGGCTGTATCCTCCGTTTCCCTCCTTCCTCATCTACTCTCTACTCATCTACTCATCTACTCACAGATTCCGAGATCTTTGGCTGGCGTCGCCCGGAGCCCCGGCGTCCCGTCCATCGCCGCAAGGTCGCTCCCGAGGCATATTTCTCCGACCTCACTCCCGGCGATTTTGTCGTCCACGTCGAGTACGGCATCGGCATCTTTCGCGGCCTGGTCACGCGGGCGATGGAGGGGGTGGAGCGCGAGTACCTGCTGGTGGAGTACAGGGGCGCTGATCGCCTCTACGTCCCCGTCTACCAGGCGGATCGGCTTGGCCGTTACATCGGGGCCGGCGACCGCCCGCCGCGTCTCAACCATCTGGGCACGGCCCCCTGGCAGACGGTCAAGGCGCGGGCCAGACGGGCCGCCGAGGACGTGGCCCGAGAACTGTTGGAACTCTACGCCGCCCGCGAGTTGGCCGCCGGTCACGCCTTTGCCCCGGATGGTCCCTGGCAGGCGGAACTGGAGGCTGGCTTCCCCTACTTTGAGACCGAGGACCAACTGAGCGCCATCGTTGAGGTCAAGGCCGACATGGAGAAGCCCAAGCCGATGGACCGGCTCATCTGCGGCGACGTGGGCTACGGCAAGACCGAGGTGGCGCTGCGGGCGGCCTTCAAAGCCGTGCTGGATGGCAGGCAGGTCGCTATCCTGGTGCCGACCACCGTCCTGGCCCAGCAGCATTACGTCACCTTCCGCCAGCGATTGGCTCCTTTCCCGGTCGAGGTCGAGATGCTCTCCCGCTTCCGCTCCCGCGCCGAGCAGAGAAAGATCCTGGAGAAATTGCTCACCGGTCAGGTGGACATCGTCATCGGCACGCACCGACTGCTGCAGAAGGATATTGCTTTCTCCGACCTGGGCCTGCTGGTCATTGACGAGGAGCAGCGTTTTGGTGTCACTCACAAGGAGCGGCTCAAGCGTTTGCGCACCGAGGTGGATGTGCTGACGCTGACCGCTACACCGATCCCGCGCACCCTGTACATGGCGCTCACCGGCGTGCGCGATATAAGCACCATCGAGACCCCGCCGGAGGAGCGATTACCGGTCACCACCTACGTGGGCGAGTACGATGGTCAAATGGCGCGGCGGGCCATCCTGCGCGAACT
>JAUXFI010000218.1 GCA_030620125.1 Anaerolineae bacterium | reverse complement strand
AGGCGATCAACAGGTTATACGAGTTGCAGCGGCAGACGAAAGAGTGAGTATGTGCTGCCTATAGTATCTTGGCGATCACCCATGCCACTAGCAGCAAGACCAGGCCGATGGGCAGGATCAGCAGCCCGATCCCAAACACCGGGATCAGGCCCACGCCGAGCAGCGAGATGACCACTCCCGCCAGTCCCAGCGTGACCATCAGCGCCACCGCCAGCAGCACGAACGGCAGTTTGATCAGCCATACCAGGGAAACGACTGCCACCTCGACCAGCCAGGCCAGCAAAACAAATGGCAGTTTGACCAGCCAGACCAGAAAATCCACCATCACGTCCACCTCCTTTTTTCTCAGTTACTTCGCTTTCAATACGCACGTTGTCGCTCAGAGTTGCATTGGTTCGCGGCTCAATGACCGAGAGGCAGAGTCAAACAGGAAACAAAATGCCGGATCCAATTTTGCTCGGCCTGGATTCCTTCACTTCGACAAGCTCAGTACAAGCGGCAGGCTCAGGACAGGCTGCCAGATCCAGGCCAAAAGCGGAGGTCTACCATCTCCGGCGGCGCCTGCGCGCTGGCCGGCTGGACGGACTGGCAACCGGAGACGAGCGGCAACAGTAGGACTAGCAGCAACGGGAACCATTTCTTCATCGCGCACCTCATATCTCTTTGTTGTGACCAGCATAGCAGGCGGCCATCAAGCGCCCGTCACGCCGGTGTAAAATGCTGGTAAAAAAGGGGCGGGCCTGCACACGGGCAGCCCCGGTCCGGCCCTCTGCCGGATGAAAGCCGAAACGCCTCGACTGATCTCGACCAAGTCTTGTTTCGGTCGCTGTTGGGGAAGACTCTTTCGGATGGGTGGGGAAGAGGTAAAACGTTACTCGAGGATACGGACGACGTGGTACGCGGTGACGTCGTGGTCTATGCCCTTTAATTGCAAGCCCGTGACGGGGATGGCCTCCAGCTTTCCCGCGATCAAGCCGTATGTCTCCTGGCTGACGAGCACCTGCCCGGCTTGGGCCACACCGCAGATGCGCGATCCCAGGTTGGCCGCCTGTCCGATGACGGTGTAATCACTCCGCTGCGGGGAACCCATCTCGCCGGCAGTCAGTTCGCCGGTGGCGATGCCGACGCCGATGGGGGCTGGCTCAACACCGCGCTCCCGCCAGGTCTCCATCACCGCCCTGTGCGCCACCTGCATTTCCAGGCCAGCACGCACCGCGTTCAGGGCGTGGGCCGGCTGGGGAAAGGGTGCGCCAAACAGGGCCATCACCCCGTCGCCGATGAACTTGTCGAGGGTGCCCTCGTGCGACAGGATGACCTCTGTCATTCGGCTGAGATAGTCGTTGATGAACCCAACCATCAACTCGGGGGCCGTGCGCTCGGACAGGCTGGTGGAACCCCGCACGTCAGAGTAGAGCACGCTGAGCACCAATCGCTCGCCCTTGAGAAAGTCCACGTCGGGGTTGGCCAGCAGTTGCTCCATCACGCGCGGGTCTACCGAGCGGCCCAGCACCTGGCGCAGCCGGCGTCGCTCCAGGCTCTCAAAGATGGCGGTGTCCATCTGGCTGCCGATGGCGTTCAGCAGACGCCGATCCTCGGCCCTGAAGCCTCGCGGCCCGTAGCGATTGACGACGCCCAAGACACCAATGATCTCGTCGTGCAAGATGAGGGGGATGCACAGCACGGAGCGCAGCACGTCGCCCACATCGTCGTAGCAGACCATCTCCGCCCGCCGCAACGACTCGTTGGCCACCCGGTCCACCATCTCGTAATAGGGCGACACCCGGAAGAGGTCATCGCGGGTAGTGGCTCGCAGTTCCAGCCGTCTCTCAGCCTGATTATACAGCATAATGAAACCCATCTCGGCCTGGATGGCGGCGCGCAGTTCCTGGAGCACGCTGTCGAGCATCTCGTCGAAGGGAAGATGCTGGTCACGGAGACGGTCCACCCGGTAGATGGTCTCGAGTTCTTTGTTGCGCTGCTCGAGGTCGCGATAGGCGTATCCCTGGATCACGGCCGAATCTATCTGGCTCTCGGCGATTTTGAGCAACTCTACATCGTGCCGGTCAAAGGGGGTACGGGAGCGGGCCAGCAACAGGGCCCCCAATCGTTCCTCCGCTCCCGTGGTGGTAGGGATGGTGATAGGGACGGCCGCCAGTTGCAGGCTGTCCGGCAATTGAGCCACGTCCGACGCTGGCAGCACCTGATCCTTTTTCCAGATAGCAACGTCGCCAGCCTCGACGACTCGTTGAGCCAGTTCACGGGTGATGAGCGGCTTTAACCAATCAAATTGTTCACTTTTATCGTTGACCGCTTTCAGTTCCATTTCCCCCGTCTCACGGTTCAACAGGCATAGTAAACATAGTTCGGCCTGGAACTGGCTGGCCAGAGTGTTGGCGATGGCGGCCAGCATCGTCGCTGGCTCGGGCATCGTGTCACGGATGTGGTCAATCGCCAGGATCAGTTCCAGTTTTTTGCGTTCCAGTTCGAGCCGCTCGCGTAAGGCTTTCGGGGTTTCCTCGTTTGTTCTCGCACCCATGACATTCTCCTCTCGCCCTGCAATGCTATACTCGTGTGATGTATTATACCCGAAACTGTTGGCGAGTGCCAACTCTGCAGACCGGGCCGCACCGCCGCCGGCAGGCGGGGCCACCCACTTGCACGCCCTGGGCGAAGAATGTCAGGGCGTGCGCGTCTGGCATCCCCATCCTCTGCCCTATGCGCTCAATCCGTTAATGTCTTGGAATCCGT
>JAUXFI010000152.1 GCA_030620125.1 Anaerolineae bacterium | reverse complement strand
GGGCCTCTCCCCACAATGACCACACGGTAGGGCGGCCACGGCGGGTCTCGTCTCGGTCTTCGATGTCGTCGTGGATGAGGGAAAAGTTGTGCAGGACTTCGATGGCGGCTGCGGCGGGCAGGGCTTGCTCCCAGTCGCCGCCGCAACATTCACAGGCCAACAAGCACAGCACGGGCCGTATCCGCTTACCAGTTCGCGCCTGGCAGGGGTTGAACGCAGCGTCAGCCCAGCCCATATGGTAGCGTTGCATGCCGAAAAGTCCGGTGTAGCGCGGGTCGGTGGTCTGGACGACAGAGCATAGCTTTGCCTCAATGGGTGGAAGGTAACGGTCGAAATATGTTTTGAGGGACATGGTGCTGGATATTGGATACTTGATGCTGGTTGCCTGATTACGCATTAGTCGTGGTCTGACACTCTTGCTGTTGAATGGCAGTCTCCTTGAGAGCCGGGATGTCGGCTGCGCCGGCGGCGAACATGGCGACGCGCAATTGCGCTACCAGGGTAGCGATGAGTTCGGCCACGGCGGCGGTGGACCGGCTGGCGGTGTGCAGGAAGGGCCCGGCGACGCCGCACGCGGCCGCGCCGAGTGCGATGGCTTTGGCCATCTGGATGCCGTCTCGAACGCCTCCGCTGGCGATGATGGGCAGCCCTGGCGCACCCTGTCGGGCCATCAGCAGACTTTCGGCGGTGGGGATGCCCCAGTCGGCGAAGGCCGCCGCCACCTGGCGTCCCCGCTCGCTCGTGGCGCGGTGCATTTCCACCTGGCTCCACGAGACGCCCCCAGCCCCGGCGACGTCAATCGCCGCCACGCCGGCCTCTGCCAGTTGGCGGGCTACCTGCTCCGAGATGCCCCAGCCCACCTCCTTGACGACCACCGGCACGCCCAAACCCCGGCAGACCGTCTCGATCTTGGATAGCAGCCCGGCGAAGTTGGTCTCTCCTTCGGGCTGGAGCGCCTCCTGCAGCGGATTCAGGTGCAGGATGAGGGCGTCCGCTTCTATCATCTCGACGGCGCGGCGACATTCACCAAGGCCGTAGCCATAGTTCAACTGCACCGCGCCCAGGTTGGCCAGCAGGAGGATGTCGGGGGCGAGGTGGCGTACGCGATAGGTATCTGCCAGGGCCGGGTCTTCGATGGCGGCGCGCTGTGAGCCTATTCCCATCCCGACCCCGGCCGCCTGCGCTGCTTCTGCCAGCCGCTGGTTGATCGCACTGGCTTCCGGCGTGCCGCCTGTTATTGAGGAGATGAGGAGCGGGGCCTTCAGGTGCTTGCCCAGCAGTATCGTGGAAGCGTCTACGTCTTTGAGGTTAAAGTTTGGCAGGGCGCAATGGATGAAGCGGTAGCGCTCGAAGCCGGTGGAGGTGTGCTTGAAGTCAACCTCCTCTTGTAGGTTGATGCGGATGTGGTCGGACTTGCGCTGTTGGTGCATGCGCTCCTTCGTAACTTGAAGTGCTAGTCAGTGTTCTTTATGGCAGATGTCAATAATACTTGCAGTGGCGATGGTTGTCAACCCGCGCAATTTGACAAACTGTCCTCTGTGAGTAGAATACCGTTATCAGTAACCTGGAAAATCAAAGGGAGGTAAAACCAATGGCAGATACGTTCGAAAAGGTCAAGGAGATCATCGTTGAATTGTTGGGAGTGGAGCCGGGCAAGGTCACGCGGGAGGCACGCTTTCGCGAGGACCTGGAGGCGGACTCTCTCGATCTCGTCGAACTGATCATGGCTTTCGAGGAGGAATTCGGCGGGACGATCGCTGACGAGGAAGCCCAGCAGATCAAGACGGTCGGCAATGCGTTGAACTACATTGAGCAGCGTATGCTCGCGTAGACTCCACGCGGACTGACGCAAGAGGCACAGGGCCACCGGTGAACGCCGGTGGCCTTTTGCTTTGGGCCAGTCCATGCTATACTTTGTCTCAATGGTCAACGTTGGAGGTGAAGGATATGGAATGTAACGTAGAAGCGAATCTGGCGAAATGCCCCTGCACCTACGAGCCCTGCTCCAAGAAAGGCAAGTGCTGCGAGTGTATCCGCTACCACTGGCGTTTGGGCGAGTTGCCGGGCTGCCTCTTCCCGCCGGAGGCGGAGCGCACCTACGACCGCTCCATTGCCAATTTCATCCGCATCTACAGCCGGCGGTAGTGATCCGACCCCCGCCCCCACCTCCTCGCTTCAGGAAGGGGGTAGAGCGATGAGAAATTGGCGAATCTGGGCGTGCGTGGTGGCAATCGCCGCGCTGGTCGCCGTGACCGGCCAGCCGGGGCCAGCGCCGCTCTCCGCGTGCGCCGAAATCCCTCCGCACCTGGGCTATGGCATCAACGTGCGCTTCCAGAGCCACGTTGATGCCCTCTTCGCGCCGCTGGGCTTTGAGTGGCTCAAGTTGTGGGAGGAGTATGATCTCATCCCTACTACTCGCTACCCCTATCAAGTCCTTTTTCTCATAGACTGCACCGAGAGGTCCGGCGACCTGGAAGAGTGGGGGGACGCTGTCGAGGCGATTGCCACCGCAGGCCTGGGTTTGATCGAGGCCTACGAGATATGCAACGAGCCCAACCGCCAGGGGTGGCTGAACAAGAACGTCTCTCCGGCCCCGCCCGACCCCGGCCTTTACGTCCAGATGCTCCAGGTAGCCTACGAGCGTATCAAGGCGGTGGACCCGGCGGCTACCGTCGTCAGCGGGGGATTGGCGCCCGTGGGCCGCATCGAGGGTACCTGCAATGGCTGGAGTGGCAACAATTGCGGCGCGATGGACGAGCGGGAGTACGCCCGCCAGATGTTCCTCTTGGGCGCGGGCGATTCCTGCGACGTTTTTGGCTACCATCCCTACGGCTTCGCCTACGCGCCGGAGACTGACCCCGAAAGCGTCTCCAATGGCTTTGCCTTTCGTGGCGCTGAAGTAATGCGCGACCTTTTGGAGCAGCACAACCTGGGCCACAAGCCCATGTGGGCTACTGAGGTCAGTTGGCTGCGTGATCCGTCTGAGGATGGCGCTATCCCGGGTTGGTGCCACCGTGACGAGGACTATGAGAACAACTTTGGCTGGATGGACATGCCCGAGGTGCAGCAGGCCAACTACATCACGCGGGCCTTTCAGTACGCCGACGAGAACTGGCCCTGGATGGGCGCGATGTTCGTCTGGAATCTGGACTGGCACAACTATGGCTGGCAGTGTGAGCCTGCGCGCTACTTTTCGGTGCGCAAAGACGACGGCACCGATGAAGGCTTGCCAGCCCTGGCCTACTCCGCCCTCATCTCAATGACCAAGCGCCCCGGTCACTTTGGCCCCAGGCTGGCGATCACCCCCGCTGCCCTCACCTTCCTGGCCGACGTGGACGAGCCGGGTCTCATCACGACCACGCTTCGCCCGTGGAACGCTGGCTACCGCGTGCTGACCTGGACGGCGGCGGTGTCGTTGGGGATGCAGGTGACGCCCACGCTGCCGCTCACGCTTGGCCTGCAGGGAACACCACTGACGGTGACGGTGGACAGCACCGGCTACACCACGGGAACCTTCACCGGGACCATCACGGTGACGGCCACGACGACCGACGTGCTGGACGCGCCACAGGCGGTGCCGGTGACGCTGCTCGTCGTGCCGGAGGTGTACCGCGTGTACCTGCCGGTCGTGCTCTGCGCTGCGCCCTGACGAGAAGGAGCGCCAGTCAGTGCCCAAGGGTCTCAATCAAACAAATCGCACTTGATGTATGTGTAATATGAACAACAACTCTACTTCCAAGGCTTCACAGACTGACTGGGCGTACATAAACGCCCTACAGGATGAGGATATTGACCTGACCGACATTCCCAAAGTCACGGAAGAGCAGATGGCACAAGCCGTGTTGCGCGTCGGCGGGCAGCCAGTTCCCAGAGGCAAGGTACGCGTCACGATGTTCCTGGACGCCGCCATCGTGGCCTATTTCAAAGCTCAAGCTGGCGGACGTGGTTATCAAACGCTCATCAACGAGACGCTGAAAGAGAATATCCGTGGGCATGACCTGGAAACTACGTTACGCCGCGTGATTCGTGAGGAACTAGCGACTGTTGGGTAAATCATCCAGGCCCGCCACTCACTGGCAGGCCCATGTTGTCTGTGTTCCAGTGTGACCCATAGAACAGGAAGAGGGCAGCCGCATACACACGCGGCTGCCCTTACAGGTCCTACCTGCGGCCGGTGACTACTGGCTATGACCGCGCATGACCAGCGGCAGGCACACCCGGCCGCCGCCCACCACTACCCCCACCTCCCGCGTGAAAGCCGGCTCGTCGTCGTTGAGCGCGTCCAGCGTGGCCGTGTTGGTGATGATCGAACCGCTGGCGGCATCCGTCGCTATCACCACCCCAAAGCTCACCGTGACCCACTCCGCCGGCAGCAACTCGCCGGCAAAGGTGACGGTGTCGGTCGTTGGGTGATAGACCGGCAGTGTCGGGAAGCTGGGCGGATCCACGCTCAGCCCGGCCGCATAGTTGGTGTGGTCGGGCACGGGGTCTGATAGGGTGAACTGCGCCGTCGCGTTGCCCGCGTTGTTGAGCACGATGGTGTAGGTGATGCGCTGGTTCCACTCCACCAGTCCGCCTGGGTCTACCAGCTTGACCGCGCTGAACACGGGCTGAGCCAGTTGGGTGACGGCTGTGTCGCCGTGCACGTTCCCCAGCCCATCGTCGAACTGGACCGTGTTGGTCACCGCCTGGCGCGTGGTGTCGTTGAGTGTGGCGCGGAAGGTCAACACCGTCTGGCCGGACGGCGCTACAGTGCCTGTCCACACGATCACGCCGCCGGCTGCGCTCGCGGGCGTGGGGCTGGCGCTGCCGCTCTCGTAGGTGGTGTCGGAATCCAGCGTATCGGTGACGACAAAGTTGGCCGCCGTCTCGCCACTGTTGCGCACCGTGAGCGTGTAGTAGAGTGTCTCGCCGGGCGCGGCCACCGACGGCCAGACGACTTTGTCGGACGCCGCCAGGTCCGGCAGAGTGTAGACGTGGACCGTGGCCTGCCGTTGGAAGACGTTCCCCATCCCGTCACTCACGTCGGCGTAGTTGACCACGTTGCTGCCCGGCGTGGCGGTGATCTGCACCGGGATGGTGATGCCCGCCCGGCCGTCCGAGCCGCCGCTGGCGTCCAGCGCGCCGGCCCAGACGATGAGCGGTGC
>JAUXFI010000037.1 GCA_030620125.1 Anaerolineae bacterium | reverse complement strand
GTTGAGCAAGTCGCTGCACCCGCGGCTGCGGCAGCGTTCGGCTGGACAGCGTTCGGCGAGCCAAAAGCCCCGCCTGAAGCCATCACGCCGCTGGAAGTGGCCCCACCGGTAGAAGAAGCCGCACTACCCGAAGCCATCGCGCCGCTGGAAGAAGCCCCGCCGGTAGAAGAAGCCGCACTACCCAAAGCCATCGCGCCACTGGAAGAGGCTCCGGCGATCACAGAGGAGGAGGCCCCGCTACCAACGTGGCTGGAGGGCGAGGAACTACCCTCCGGCGACGAGGCACTGGCCTGGCTGGAGCAACTGGCGGCGGGCAAAGAAAAAGAACTGCGCGCCCTCTCCGACGCAGAGGGCGAAGCCCGTATGGCCGAGATCATGGGCCGCCCTGCACCTGCAAAACCACCACCTCCAGAAGAGGCCCCACCAGAAGAAGCCATAATCCTTCCAGTTGAGCAAGTCGCTGCACCCGCGGCTGCGGCAGCGTTTGGCTGGACAGCGTTCGGCGAACCAAAAGCCCCGCCTGAAGCCATCACGCCGCTGGAAGAGGCCCCGGCCATAGAAGAAGCCGCACCACCCGAAGCCATCACAGCGATGGAAGAGGCCCTGCCGGCAGAAGAGGCCGCACCACCCACAGTCCCAGAATGGATTCCTTTGGAGGAGATAGAGGCGCCGCCCGCAATCGAGGCCCTGGCAGTGGAGGAAGGCCCGCCACCTGAAGAAATCCCCGCGCCAGAGATAGCGCCACCCTCGGAAGAGATACAGTGGGGCGCTGCACTGGAGGCGCCAGTTGAGGTGGAGATCGCTCCGGCCCCGGTGATCGAACAAGTGCCAGGCGTGGTCGAGATGGAGATAACAGAACTGATCGAGGAACCTAAAGCGCCACCAAAAGCTCCCGCCAAGGTCCCCGCCGAGCCCTTCGAGGCGGAGCGCGCTTACCTGAAAGAACACCGCCGCGATTACAAAGCCTGGCTATCGCTGGCACGGGCGCTGTGGCAGGTCAGTGAACGGGAGGAGGCACTGGCAGCCTACACTCGCGTGATCCGCGCTGGCAAGTTCCTCGAAAGCGTGATCGCAGACCTGGAAGAGTACCTGGAGCAGTGGCCCGCCGTCAACACACAGCGAGTGCTCGGCGACGCCTACATGAAAAAAGGCCGGTTGCAGGATGCATTGGACACCTACCGCCGGGCGCTGGAGACCTTGTAGAGCAATAATAGGGAGGTAACTTGGAACGCACACTGGTCATCATCAAACCCGACGCCGTGCAGCGTGGGCTCATCGGAGAAATCGTCGCCCGGTTCGAGCGGCGGGGGCTGCGCATCGCGGCGCTGAAACTGATACACATTGACGAACCGCTGGCCCGACGCCATTACGCGATCCACGAAGGAAAACCATTCTTCGAACCGCTGATCCGTTACATCACATCCAGCCCGGTCGTCGTAATGATACTGGAGGGCAACGACGCCATCGATATCGCGCGGCGCACGATGGGGGCGACCAGGCCTGCCGAGGCAGCCCCCGGCACCATCCGCGCCGATTTCGGCCTGGAGGTCGGGCGCAACCTGGTGCATGGCTCCGATGGGCCGGATACGGCGGCCTTTGAGGTGCCGCTCTTTTTCGCCGAGGACGAGATCCTGTCCTACGAGCGAGATACCGACCGCTGGATATTTGAGTAACATCGTCCCAAACCTGACCCTCAACAGGGAGCAGATACATCTTGAATGTACTCGCCCCTGGTTGCTCAAGCCCGCAGAGCGCAACACTGCAGGCACTGACCATTACACAAAGGAGATACGAAATGACACGAGTGGATATGAGACGAGGCAAAACAAACCGGTGGGGAGTACCGATCACAATCGTCGTAGGGGTGATCGTGCTCATTTCCGGCCTGATCGTCGCTGGGCTGGCCTACACCCCCGTCAAACACGGAACAGTGGCATTGGTCACCCGCTTCGGAGGGCTGACAGGAACAGTCTTTGAACCAGGTCTTCACTGGCGCATCCCGTTCGTCGAACAGGTGGTGATCATCCCCACCGTCGTCCAGTCGTATGAGACCAGCGACGACCCAGGGTTATCAACCGCCGACTATCGAGACTACCCCGTGACCGCGCAGACTGTAGATGGCCAGCAGATCACCGTCAAATACACCGTACTGTTCCGCATACCGTCTGGGAAAGCAGTGGATATCGTGCAGAACATCGGCCACCCGCAAGAGGTCGTAGAGAACGCCGTGAAGGCACATTCCAGAAACCTGACTCGCTTGTGGGCACAAAGCCATACCGCTGAGGAACTGTACAGCGGCGAGGGCATCTTCGACTACGAGGACACGGTGCGCGATGCGCTGGAGCACGAGTTCGAAAAATATGGCGTCTTTCTCGATGACTTTCTCGTCCGCAAGATAGATTTCGACGTAGAGTACATCAACGCGATCGAACAGCAACAGATCGCCCAGGAAGCCATCGAGACCGCCAAGTACCAATCCCTGGCTGCCGAATACGAGAAGGAGCGGCAGATACGCCTGGCGGAAGCAGATGCCGAGCGAACCAAGCTGTTGGCGGCGGCGGACGCAGAACGACAACGTCTCCTGGCAAGCGCCGAAGCGTACAGCATTGAAATACGCGGCGAGGCGCTGCAGAGCTTTCCCGATGTTGTCCAGTGGGAATTCGTCCGCAACCTTCAGAACGTCCAATGGGGCATCTTGCCCGGCGATGGGATCACCCCGTTTTTGCCCCTGCCATCTTTCGAAGGCCAGGAACAGGCGCTACCCTTACCCACGCCCACTCCTCCCCCCAGCGAGGGCGAGTAAGGCAGAGGCTGGCGACGTATAGACCAAAAAGTGGCGCTTACCGCGCCCCTTATTCGTGAGGGACCGTAACTACTACTTGGCTACCCTTGCGAAGGTTGCGAATGGCCTTGTCGCCGGGGCAACTTTCGTAGGCAAAGATGCTTTTGGCCCAAAGTTCTCACCAAACCTTCGCAAGGGTTCTCCCGCCTGGGTAGTTACGAGGGACCTTGTTATGTCTGGCTCCATTCACGGGCCGGTGACCGTGCTCACCGGCGCTGGCATCTCGGCCGAGAGCGGCGTGCCCACCTTCCGGGGCGATGGCGGGCTATGGCGCAACTTTAGGCCGGAGCAACTGGCGACACCGGAGGCATTTCGCCGTGACCCGGCGCTGGTGTGGGAGTGGTACGATTGGCGACGCAGGCTGATCAGTTCGTGCGCGCCCAATCGCGCCCACGCTACACTGGCAGAGATGGAGTCGGCGCTACCCGACTTTGTCCTCATCACGCAGAACGTGGATGGTCTGCACCAGTCAGCCGGAAGTCGCAACATCCTCGAGTTGCATGGCAACCTGTGGCGCATGCGTTGCACTGGCTGTGGAAAGACGAGCGAGGACTATAGCGTACCGCTGCCCGAAATCCCACCCCGTTGCCCCGAGTGCAATGGTCTATTGCGACCCGACGTAGTCTGGTTTGGGGAATCGCTGCCGTCGGCGGTGCTGGAGACAGCGTGGGCAGCGGCGGCGCGTTGCCGCCTGATGCTGGTGATCGGAACGTCGGCGGCCGTGCAGCCGGCCGCCTCGCTACCGCTGGTGGCACTGAGGAATGGGGCACAATTGGTCGAGATCAACCCCGCTGAGACCCCGCTGTCGGCCCACGTCCACCAAGTGCTACGTGGCCCAGCCGCCGAGGAACTGCCCCGCTGGTGGGAGTTGCACCGGCCCAACCTCAATCACAGCATCCGCACCACAGTCCGCCCATCCTGCCACAACCCTTCCAGGTCGTAGTAGGCCCGCGCCTCCGGCGCGAACAGATGGACGACTACGTCGCCATAGTCCATCAAGACCCATCCGGTGGAGGGCTCCCCTTCGATGCGCAGCGGCCTGACGTCGAATGTCTGTTTCGTCTCCTGTTTGATGCCCTCGACGATGGCCTTCGCCTGCCGCTCGCTGGCGGCGCTGCCGATCACAAAATAGTCAGCCAGGATAGAGATACCCTGAATGTCGATCAACAACACATCTTCGCCCTTCTTATCGGCAATCATCTCCACGATATGTCGAGCCAGTTCCAATGAATCCAGCGCTACACCTCCAACCATAGTTCCGCTACGTCGTCCGTGGCCTGAGCAGCCGCCAGCACAACCATCAACTTGACGCGCGCTTTCTGCCCATTCAGCCCTGCGGCAAACAGACAGCCCAGACCTGCCAGAGTCCGGTACGCGCCTGGATAACCGTAAGCATCCCACACCCGCCCGGAGGGGCAGCGGCTGGCGATCACCACCGGCACGCCACCAACCACCGCTTGCTCAATAGCGGGCAGCCACCAGGGAGGCACACGCCCACCTCCCAACGCCTCAATCACAACACCCCGAGCACCACGCGCCAGCGTATCTTCCAGCAGGTCGGCCTCCATACCCACCGTCAGCTTGAGCAGCGCCACGTTCGGCTCCAGGCCGCGCCAGGGCAGCACACGCCGCTCCGGCCGGCGCTCGACCTCGACAATGACGGCATCCCCCTCCACCCGGCCCACCGGCCCCCAGCCAGGCGATTGGAAAGTGGCCGTGCTGAGCGTGTGCATCTTGGTGACACGACTCGCGGCGTGGATCTCGTCGTTGAAGACGACCACCGCGCCCAGTCCCCGCGCCTGTGGCGCGGCCGCAACCCGAACGGCGGCCAGGAGATTCGCATAGCCCTCGTAGCCCACGTCAGAGACAGTGCGCATCGCGCCGGTGAGCACGATGGGCTTCTCCCCCGGCACCGTCAGATCGAGCAAGTAGGCGGTCTCCTCGAGCACATCGGTGCCGTGCGTGATGACCACGCCTTTCACCCCAGTCTCCGCTACCAACTCAGCCACACGCTCACGAATGATCTGCAGCGTCTCCAGCGTAAAGTGGGAGCTGGGCAGGTTGACCAGTTCCTCGGTCCATAGCTCCGCCAGACCGGACGGCAGCGCAGCCATAAAGTCGGCAGCGCCCAGCGTGGGCACGGCCCCGCCGGCCGCCGCGTCGTGCTGCATGGCGATGGTGCCGCCGGTGGTTAGAACCGCGATCTGGCTATTAGAGATTGGAGACTGGAGATTGGCTTCTGTCAAGTGACTTCCTCCCAGTTGAAGGTGGCCACTGCACGATCCCAGATACCGTCTGGAACGACGTCGCAATTCTCGAACCCAGCCTCGGCAGCCAATCCATAGAAATGTGAAAGGAATTGCCCCGCAACGTTCTGGCCCGTCACTATGCTGAACAGGCACGCCTGGGCAAAAGCTCCCCCTTCTGCCAGTAGACCGCTTTCACAAAAAGCCTCACGTACCTGGTCAAGGTCGTAGGGCACTGCCCGGTGCTCTACTCGCCAATGACCATCCTGCCAAATCAGCAACGCGTATTGAGCACGCACGTCGCCGTTAAGCGCTGCGCTCACCGCTCCCGGATTGAGAGCGAGTCTGCCATTCCGTTCTTGCTTCCACGGAATATGTGTGTGTCCGCATACCAATACCGGTTCATTGACCCCCGCAAGTGCCAGATCCAACTTGACCGGATCACGACCTGGCGGAAGAAACCCGGCCTTTCTAAACAGACTCATACCGACTGGGTCACGGTCTGGAAAAAGCACACCTGATGGGCTGCTTGGGGAGCCATGTACCACACGGATCGGCGCAGTGCCATCCATGGTAACCACGCGTTGCTCTGGGAGCGATGAGATGAAATCCAACGTCTCCTTATCAAGGGAGAGATATGACCAGCGCATGGTAGCCCACTGGTAGCTCACACGCCAGGCATCTGGTGCATCCCCCGCGTCGTAGGCCAGGAAATAGTCCTCGTTGTTGCCTCGAATCATCAAACTGCCGAGCGAACGCAGCAGACAAACCACTTCCACTGGTTGCGGCCCGCCACCGATCAAATCGCCGGCAACGATGATGCCATCCACATCGTGCTGCTGCACATCCCCCAACACCGCTTCCAGCGCCGGCAGATTACCGTGAATATCAGCCAGAACCGCCAGACGCATTGCTCACCCTCTTACCCAATCTCCAATCTCTCCCCTAATCCAACTTCAACGACACCACCTGCGAAACCCCCTCCGCGCCCATAGAGACACCATAGATGGCATCGGCGGCCTCGACGGTGACTCGGTTGTGGGTTATGATGATGAACTGAGTCTGCTGCGCCAGTTCCTCCAGCAACCCGCGGAAACGTCCTACGTTCGCCTCGTCGAGCATGGCGTCCACCTCGTCGAGCACGCAGAAGGGAGTCGGGCTGACGTGGAGGAGAGCGAACAGGAGCGCGGTCGCGGTCAAGGCCCGCTCCCCGCCGGAGAGCAGCGCCAATCGCTGCGCGCGCTTGCCCGGAGGCCGGGCGACAATGTCCACGCCGGTGTTCATCAAGTCATCCGGCTCGGTCAACTCTAGCCGCGCGGCGCCGCCGTTGAACAGAGCCGGGAACGTCTCGGAAAACCTGTCGGACACCGCATCGAACGTCTCCTGGAAGGCAGCCTCCATCAATTCGTCCAATTCGGCCACCACCTGGCGTAGTTGGGCCGAGGCCGTCTCCAGGTCGGCCGACTGCTCGGTGAGGAAGCCATGCCGCTCCCGAACCTCGGCGTAATCGTCAGGAGCGTTCGGGTTGACTGACCCCAATCGTCGCATGCGGGCCTTGAGACGCTGGATCTCCTCCTCCAACCCTTCGGGCAGTTCCTCGACGATGGGTAGTTGGGAGACCAGCGGTCGCAGCGGCAGCGGGCTCTGCGCCGTGACACTCTCCGCCAGTTCCAGTTCGACCAGCCCCAGGTCCTCCTCAATGCGCCGGCCCAGCAATTCTAACTCGTCCCGGCAGCGAGCGACGTCCAATTGAGCGTGCCCCTGACGCGCCTCCGTGTCGCGCACCCGGTCGCGTGCCCGTCGCTCTCGCTCCTCCTCGGACGTCTGCTCCTCGCGGAACCGCGCCAGCTCCTCCTCGGCAGGCTGAATGTGCGCGCGCACCTGGCGCAGTTGCGCTTCCATCTGCGACGCCTCTACACGCAACTCCTGGGTGCGCGCGACGATCGTGGCGTGCTCACCCCTCAACTCGTCAATCCGCTGGTGGCGGGCGGTCATCTGCGCCCGAAGCTGATCCAGATGCGCCGCCTCGCGCTGCAGAGCGACCTGCTGGCTACGCAGGGGCTCCTCGGCCACCGCGCCCGCGGTGCGAGCCTTCCCCATCTTCTCCCGCTCGACCCACGCCGCCTTCTCGCTGGCGGCCGCGGCCTGCTGGGCCAGTTCCTGCAACTTTGTCTCCAGCGCCGCGACCCGGCCGGCCTCCGCTTGCTGCCGCTCCTCGACCTCCTGGCAGCGCCGGTGGGCCTCCTCCACCCGCGACTGGCCCCCCTGTTGGGACTGTGCCGGCTCAATGTACACCTGCGGCTGTGCCTCTACCCGATCAGTCTCTGCGTGCAATTCCTGAGCGCGGGCGACGATGGCGGCACGCTCGACCTCCATCTCGTCGGCCTGTTGGCGCAGGGTAGCCATCTGTACATCGAGCTGATCCAACAACGGCGCTTCCCGTTGCAGAGCAATCTGTTGGCTGCGCAGGGCCTCCTCCGCCACCGCGACCTCGGTGCGAGCCTTGCCCAGCGCTTCCCGCTCGACCCGCTCCGCCTCCTCTCTGGTCGCCGTGGCCTGCCGGTCCAGTTCTTCCAACTCTGTCCCCAGCGCCGCGACCTTGCCAGCCTCCGCTCGCTGCTGCTCCTCGGTCTCCTCACAGCGGCGTTGGGTCTCCTCCAATTGCGCACCAAGTTCTCGCCGGGCCTGCTCATCCACCAGGACACCGCCCGTCCCAACCTGCCCCACCGAGAGCGCGCCGTCGGCCCGCAGGACGATGCCCGTAGCGGTGACGCAGCGGCTTCCCGGCGGCATGGCGGGGAGCAATGCCCAGGCCGCCGCCAGGCTGTCACACAGAGCGACCGCGCCCAGCACCGTTTCGACCGCCGGCCGCACACTCTCGTCACAGGTGACGACGTCGGCAGCACACAGAGCACCCGGTGGCAACGGCGGGACCGCGCGCAGGGTGTCCAACGGCAGCAGGGTCAGCCGCCCTCCTACGGACTCGATTGCCCGGCGCACCTTTTCGGCGAGGGACGCCCGTTCCACGACGACAGCCTGGAGGTCAGCGCCCAGCGCCGCCTCGACCCCGCGCTCCCACCCAGGAGCCACCCTGATCAGCGACGCCAGCGGGCCGAGAACACCATCCAGATCGGCCTGGAGCAGCGCCTGGACACCTGCATCGTAGGCAGCCCACGAAGCGTGTATCCGGCTCAAAGCCTCATGCTCGCCCGCCAAGCGGGCCGCCTCCGCGCGCGCGTCGAGCAGCGCCTGGTTCAACCGTTCCACCCGCGCGCGACGATCACGCAACTCTTGCTCCACCCGGACGCGCCGCTGGTCGGGCTCCTGGGCTTGCTGCTGCACGGCCACCCACTCCCGCTCCAATTCCGCCAATCGCTGCCCGTGCTCCGCCAGCTCACGTTCCCGTTGCTCGACCTGACCGCTGGCCTCGGCGACCCGTTCAGCCTGCCTCCCTCGCTGCCCGCTGAGCGGTTCCAGTTCGGCCAGGATTTCCTCGTGCCGGGCCTTCAACTGCCGCGCCCGCTCATTCGCCACGGCCTGCTCGCTTGCCAGACGGGCCGCCTCCTCGCGGGCGTCGAGCAGCGCCTGGTTCAACCGTTCCAACTGCGCGCGGCGGGCGCGTAACTCTTGCTCCACCCGGTCGCGCCTCTGGGCCGGCTCCTGGGCCTGCTGCTTCACGCTTGCCCATTCCTGCTCCAGGGCTACCAACCGAGTCTCGTGCTCTGCCAGGTCGTGTTTCAGTTGCTCGATCTGAGCCTGAACCTGAGTGACTTTCTCTGCCTGCGCCTCTTGCTGGTCGTCCAGTGGTTCGAGTTCGGCCAGCAACTCTTCGCGCCGGACCTTTAGCAATCGCGTCCGCTCCTCCGCCACGGCCAGTTCGCGCTGCACCTCGTTGGCGCGATCGTGAAGATCGGCGCTTTCGCGGTGCCAACCGCCCAGCCTGCCGCGCAGCTCGCTCTCCTGCTGGCGCAATTGGATCAGTCGCTCGGCCAGCGCGGAGACATCCCTCTGCTGCTTCTCCAGGCTGGATTCCAGAACGGAGACCCGTTCAAGAGCGCGGTCCAGCGCGGTCTGTTGGCGCCCCCAGTGATAACCATACCAGGTGCGCTGCAATCGCTCCAGGTGAGCGATCAAGCGCCTATGTTCCTCCACCCGCTCCGTCTCCCGCTCAAGCCGCCGCAGGCGGGGGGCAATCTCGTTGACAATGTCCCGGACGCGCTCCAGATTGCGCTGCGTCTCATCCAGTCGCCGGATAGCCTCCTCTCGTCGCGTACGGTAGAGACTGATGCCAGCGGCCTCCTCAAAAAGCGTGCGCCGCTCCTGGGGACGCAGCGAGAGCGCCGCGTCCACCAATCCCTGCCCAATGACGGTGTAGGCACGCTGGCTGAGGCCGCTTTCGGCCAGCAACTCGGCGATGTCGCGCAGTCGCACCCGCGCTCCATTGACGAGATACTCGTTCTCGCCGGAGCGATAAGCGCGGCGGGTGATGGTGACCTCGCTGAACTCGATCGGCAGCCAACCGTCAGAGTTGTCGAGAGTCAAAGAGACCTCGGCCATGCCGGCCCGGGCGCGACGCCGTCCGCCGGCAAAGATCATGTCGGCGGAGGACCTGCCCCGCAAAGTGCGCATGCGCTGCTCGCCCAGCACCCAGCGGATTCCATCGGCAATGTTGCTCTTGCCCGACCCGTTGGGGCCGACGATAGCCGTGACACCTGTGGGGAACAGGAACTCGGTTTTGGTCGCGAAGGACTTGTAGCCCTGGAGTATGAGATGATTGAGACGCATACACCCAGAGTATACCGCGCTTACGCAGAGATGGCAAATTGCGAATCGCGCAGGATGGCGTATAATGGCGGCGTGACACACACAATCACGCGCCGGCGACTCCTCAAGTGGCTGCTGGGCAGCGCGGCGACAGCCGGACTCTCGGCGGTCGCGGGAGTGGGATACGCCACATCCGTCGAGCCGCACTGGCTGGCGGTGGAGCGAGTGAACGTGCCGCTCCCTGGCCTGCCAGCCAGCCTCGACGGGTTCACCATCGCGCAGCTTTCGGACCTGCACCGGGGGCCGTGCATGTCGCAGGAGGACATCGCGCAGGCAGTTGAACTGGCATTGCAGCAGGAAGCCGACCTGATCGTGCTGACCGGCGACTATGTATCAGCCTCGGCCGAATATGCATTCTCTTGCGCAGATGCCCTCTCTCCCCTAACAACCCCCGGCGACAAAGCTCCCCCCCTCATAGGGGGGCTGAGGGGAAGCGATGGCTCGCCTGGGCGACGCGGCGGACCTCCCCCCCTCATAGGGGGGGCTGGGGGGGGTAACGTGCTGGCCTGCCTGGGCAACCACGACCATTGGACAGACGCCGACATCGTCGCCGGGGCGCTGGCCGGCGTCGGGCTGACCGTGCTGCGCAACGCGGCGCGGGAAGTAGCAGACGGGCTGTGGGTAGCAGCAGTGGACGACGTGTGGGAGCGACACGCCGACCTGGAGAAAGCATTGGAGGGTGTGCCGGACGGCGCGACGGTCGTGCTCCTGGCCCACGAGCCTGACTACGCCGACGAGGTAGCGGCCGACGGGCGCGTGACCTTGCAGCTTTCGGGCCACTCCCACGGGGGGCAGGTGCAGTTGCCCATCTTTGGGCCGCCGCTTCTACCTTACCTGGGTCGCAAATACTACGCGGGGCTGTATCAGGTGGAGAGCATGTGGCTGTACGTCAATCGGGGTGTGGGGCTGGTCAGCCCGGAGGTGCGCTTCAACTGTCGTCCAGAGGTGACACTGTTGACACTGGGGATCTCAGCCGCATGAGGGACACCCAAGCCGCCTGCGCTGCCGCTTGCTCAGCCGCCTGCTTGCTGCGCCCCGACCCCTGACCCACCACCTCTTTGCCCAAGAGCACCTTCGCCACAAAGGTCTTGGCGTGGTCAGGCCCTTTCTCGGCGACGATGCGGTAGTGAGGCGTGACGCCTCGTTCGGCCTGGCTCCACTCCTGGAGACGGCTCTTGGCATCCCAATCCGCCTCTGCCGCCAGCGTCGCCTCGGCCACCGGCTCGATGAGCGGCTCGACGAACGCCTCAGCGGCAGCCATCCCACCGTCGAGGTAGAGCGCCCCCACGACAGCCTCGAAGGCGTCACACAGGTTGGCGTCTCGCTCCCGTCCGCCAGACTCCTCTTCACCGTGGCCTATCCGCAACGCCTCCCCGATCCCCATCTGCCTGGCAAGCCGCGCCAGCGTCTCGGTGCGCACCAGGGCCGCTCGCAGGCGGGTCATCCGTCCCTCTTGGAAATCGGGATAGTGGCAGTAGACCCACGCCCCGGCGATAAAGTCGAGCACCGCATCGCCGAGGAACTCGAGGCGCTGGTTGTCGCCAACCCCGTCCTCTGGATGCTCGTTGACGTAGGAGGGATGGGTGAGAGCGCACAGGAGGAGATTCGGATCACAAAAGCGGTGTCCCAGTGAGTGTTGAAAGTCTTCGAGAGTGGCGATTGGATACTGGGTATTGGCTGCTGAATCGTCGCTCATTCCGACCCCGCTCTCCTCTTCTCCGCCAGCCGGCGCTCGTACTTTTCCAGAGTGGCGTTGAGCGCGCTACCGGCATCCACGCCGCAGGCCTCGGCCAGCATCAGCAGACTGTAGAGCGCGTCGCCCAGCTCACCCGATAGTTCAGGGCGCAACTGCGGTGACTGCCGCCCATAGTCGGTAGCCAGCAGCAACTCCTTCGCCACCTCGCCCACCTCGGAGACCAGGTCGAGCGCGTCGACGGTGGGACCATACAGGAGATCGTGGCAGCGCGCAAAGGCGACGACCCGTTGTTCCCAGTCCACTGACTTATCCTCAAGCATCCTCCAGCGCCTCTGTAACCTGCCGGATAATGTGCTGCGCCTGACGCAGTGCCTTTTCTGCATCCTCGGCATCGAAAGCTTCGGCTGGAATCCCACCAGGCAGCCCGTTTGGGTAGCGGGTGGGGATATAGTGACGATCGAGCCCTCCCCCTACGCCTACCAACGCCTCGAAACGGGCATCATATTCGGAGGCTTGTCGGGCCAGGTCTGCCACCGAATGACCCCACACCATCTCTACTCCCTGGGCATAGAGGTAACCCTTCAGCGCCTTTTCGCCAGCCTGCTGTGCCAGAAAACACGTCAGGTGATAACGCCCCCCAGCCTGGTTGTAGCGGGCATCATCAATGTCTTGCCGCGCCTGGCGCAGCCAGCGTCTGCCTTCCTCTTTCGGATTAGGCCTCATAGAGCACCTTCCCCTCCTGTAGAGCCTGCCTCATGAACGGCCGCTCGCGGAGCGCCTCGAACTCCTGAGGAGTATACGCCAGCAAGTCAAGACCCACACGGGGTTGAATCTGTTCG
>JAUXFI010000075.1 GCA_030620125.1 Anaerolineae bacterium | reverse complement strand
CCAAAAGCGGGAATTTGGCAATCCCCTTGGAGCAAATCCCAAAGCTCTTTGGGAATTCGCGTGGTCAGGGTGTCGGACTCCCCAACTTGTTGGGGTTGCCACGCGAAGAACCCGAACAAGTTCGGGACTCCAATATACCAGCCACGCAAACTCCCAAAGACCCGACGTTTTTTTCGGCGCAAAAGTGCATCTCAACCAACTACTTGAACCTGCAAACACTGCCAATTGTAACCTGCGGGGTAACTACCCAGGCGGGAGAACCCTTGCGAAGGTTTGATGAGAACTTTCGGGCCAAAAGCGTCTTTGCCTACCGAAAGTTGCCCCGGCGACAAGGCCATTCGCAACCTTCGCAAGGGTGGTTGAGTAGCTACCCTGCGGGAGGGTTAACTTGAGCAGTTACCTCAAGCGCTAATTATAACACAAACAACCCATCCAACAATAAAGAACCCCGTCCCCTGTTGCCAGAAAACGGGGTACTGAAATGGAACCCTTGCGAAGGTTAGGCGACAGATCCCAGGCCAGAAGTGTCTTTGCCAGTCAAAGAACGCCTCATTGCCAGAGCCATTCGCAACCTTCGCAAGGGTGGCCGAACCTAGCCGAGCTTTTCCTCGAGAGCCGCCGTCAGCGCGGGCACAACCTTGAACAGGTCGCCCACGATGCCGTAATGCGCCAGCGTAAAGATCGGCGCGTCGGGGTCCTTGTTGATGGCGACGATGACCTTGCTGGTGCGCATGCCAGCCTGGTGCTGGATCGCGCCCGAGATGCCGCAGGCGACGTACAGGTCGGGGCTGACTGTCTTGCCGGTCTGACCTACCTGGTGCTCGTAGGGGATCCAGCCGGCATCCACGGCGGCGCGGGAGGCCCCCATTGCAGCGCCCAGCACTTGCGCCAGCTCGCGCACAGGCTCGAAACCCTCCGGCCCGCCGACGCCACGCCCGCCGGAGACAATGATGCTAGCGTCGGCCAGGCTCACGCCGCCCTCGGTCTCCCCGAACCCTGTCACCTTGGAGGAGATTTGGTCCTCGGCCAGGACAGGCTCCACCCGGGTCACATCACCGCTGCGGGCGGCATCCGGCTCCGGCTTGAGGAAAGCGCGCACGCGGGTGGTAAAGATCTGCGGCCGCCGTTCGGGAATGGCGCACTTGGAGAGTAACTTGCCCGCGTAAATGGGGCGCGTGGCGATCAGTTGGCCATCCTCGAACTCTAGCGTGACGCAGTCGGCGATGCAGCCGGTATCCAGCTCCACCGCCAGCGCAGGTGCCAACTCGCGCCCACGGAAAGTCGCGCCCACGAGGACGACGGCAGGCTCGGCCTCGCGAACGACCTGAGCCAGCAGTGCGACCTGCGGCTCGACCCGAAAGTCGGCCAGCGTCGCGTCCTCGGCCAGGAGCACCTTATCGGCCCCGTAGGAGATGGCCTCCTGTGCCAGGGGTTCTACCCCCTGACCGCCAAAGACGCAGGCGGTCACGCTGCCTCCCTGCTCGTCCGCCAGCCGGCGAGCCGCACCGATAGCCTCCCAGGAAGCTGCTGTGGACTGACCCTTGAACTGTTCTACCCAGACAAAGATGTCATTGCTCATTGCATCGCCTCCCAGATCACCTTCTCAGCCAGCAGCTCTTCGACCAGGATCGCGGCCGCTTCCTCGACCGTCTCGCCCGCGATGATTTCGGCCTCACCCTCGCGCGCCGGCGGCATAAAGACCTGCGGCCAGCGCACGCCGGAGCCGGCCGCGCCCACTTTGTCGGCCTCCGCGCCGATGTCGGCCAGCGTCTGGAGTGGATACTCCATCCGGGCGGCCTTGCGGATGCCGATGAAGGAAGTGTAGCGCGGCTCGTTGATGCCCTTGGTCGTGCTGACCACGGCGGGCAGCGGAGCCGACACCACCTGTCGCCCTTCCTCCAGCAACCGCTCGACGGTGATGGTCTTGCCATCGGGGTCCAACTCGGCGATCTTGATCACGTATATCAGCGAGGGATAGCCCAGACGCCTGGCGACGGCAGCACCAGTCTGCCACGTCTCGGCGTCAATCGCCGACTTGCCGAAAAGGACCAGGTCCACGTCCTCCATCTTCTCAATAGCCTTGCCCAGCACATAGCTGGTGGCGAGCGTGTCGGAGCCGACGCAGGCCTCATCCCAGATACGCACGGCCTCGTCGCAGCCCATGGCGACGGCGTGCTTCAGGGCCTCCAGCGCCTCCTCCGGCCCCATCGAGATGACGGTAACAGTTCCGCCGTACTTGTCACGGAGCAGCATGGCCTCCTCCACGGCGTACTCGTCCCAGGGGTTGATGATCAATGGCGACTCACCCCAGGAGACGTTGCCCGCCTCGTCCACCGACATTTTGGCTTCCGAGTCAGGCGTGTATTTGGTACATACTACGATGTGCAAGATACACCTCCTTGGATCTAATGCGTAATGCGTAATTACGTTTCGTACACTGGAGAGTCTTCTCGCAGTGTGCGCCTTCGTTGGTCAGGGATCATTACCAACAGCCATTCCTGGTAATCCAATACAGCCTCCGTAATAATGCGCATTGCGTAATTCGTGATGCGTAGTTACGCTATTACGCATTACGCATTAGGATCATACGCCAGCAACTCGCAGCGCAGCGGCCGGTCCTCCCGGTAGCCCAGCGCGTATCCGGCCTGGATCAGTTCGTGGACCTGACTGGAACCCTCGTAGATGCAGGCGCCCTTGGCGTTGCGCAAGAATCGCTCGACGTCGTACTCGTCGGAGTAGCCATAGGCCCCGTGGATCTGTACCGCGTCGGAGGCAGCGGCGAAGCTGGCCTCGGTGGCGAACCACTTGGCCAGGCTCGTCTCCCGCGTGTTGCGCTTCCCCTGGTTCTTGAGCCACCCGGCCCGCAGGCACAGAAGCCGCGCCATCTCATAGTCCCGTGTCATGCGGGCGATCATTTGCTGGATCAGTTGGTGCCGCCCGATCTCTCGCCCAAATGTGCAGCGCTCACGGGCATACTTTACCGATGCCTCCAGGCAGGCGCGGATGAGACCAGTCGCCCCAAAGGCCACGGTGTAGCGCCCGTTGTCCAGGCAACTCATCGCGATCTTGAAGCCCTCTCCCTCCTCGCCGAGCCGGTTCTCGACCGGCGCCTCCACGTCAGCCAGGCTGATCCAGCCAGTCGAGCCGGCGCGCACCCCCAGCTTGCCGTGGATGTCGCCGGTAGTGACCCCCTTCATCTCTCGCTGGACGATAAAGGCCGTGATGCCTCTGTGGGGCGGATCGGCGCGGGGGTCGGTCTTGGCAAAGATGATAAAGCTGTCGGCCACGTCGGCCAGGCTGATCCACATTTTTTCGCCGTTGAGGACGTAGACGTCCCCCGCGCGGCGGGCGGTGGTGACAATAGCGGCGGCATCGGACCCCGCCCCCGGCTCGGTGAGGGCATAGGTAGCGATTCGCTCTCCCCGCGCCTGGGGGACCAGGAAACGGCGCTTTTGCTCCTCCGTGCCCCACTGGAGCAGCCCCAGGCTGTTGAGCCCGACGTGTACACTCATCACCACCCGCAGGGACGTGTCTACCCGCTCCAGTTCCTCACACACCAGCCCCAGGCAGACATAGTCCATCCCGGCTCCGCCATAGCGGGTCGGGATGCAGATGCCCAGCAGGCCCAGCTCGCCCATACGGGGGAGGATGTCACGATTGACCCGCTGGGCGCGATCATACTCCTTGATGGTAGGAGCCGCCTCGCGCTCGGCGAACTCGCGCACCATCTGGCGGGTCATCTCGTGTTCAGCAGAGAGAGAAAAATCCATTACAAACTACTTTGGTCAAGCATCGAAGCACGTCTACAATTATAGTCATAGCTCGCCAGCGCGCAAGTCGGTGTATTCACTTCCCCTGATGGGCAAAGGTCTCCCGACCGAGCCCCTTCCGCCTCGGTCGGGAGATCCTCGGCGAACCCTGCATCCTGCCCCCCGCTTCTTGCCTCCCTCCCATCTAGGGCTATAATGGCGGTGTGACCCGTCAACCTGACCGCCACCTGCTCATCACCTTCCTGGCCCTGGCGCTGCTCGTCGTGGCGCTCGTGCTCATCCTTCGCCCCGCCGATATGACGTATCTCAACCTCCTGCGCCAGGGGGACGAACTGGCCGCCAAAGCCGAGCGCACCGCCGCCGTCGCCGTCTACCAGGAAGCCGCACGCCTGCGATCTGACGACCCGCTGCCCCACATGCGGCTGGCCCAGGTCTACCTGGACTGGGACCGCACCGGCGACGCGCTGATCGCCGCCACCGAGGCTGAGCGACTGGGCGCAGAAGGATCCGACGTAGAGCGGCTGTGGGTCGCCATCCACGTCGCCCGCGCCGACTGGCCCGCCGTCGTCGAGCGCGCCCAACGGCTGCTGTCCCCCGCGCCCGCCGACCACGCCGCCCGCCACACGCTCGCTCGCGCCTACGTCGAACTGCAAGAGTGGGACACGGCACAGGCAGAGTACCAGGCGCTGCTCGCCGCTGACCCCACCGACCCCGTGGCCCACGAGCGGCTGGGGGCACTGCTGCTCGACGACGACCCCGCCGCCATCCAGCACCTCTTCGCCGCCCAGACCGACCTGGCGGACAGGTTGATCGCCGCGCTCGGAGAGGCGGGCACGGCGGACGACGCTGCTTACGGCAAGGCACTCCTGGGACGGGCGTTCTTCGAAGCGCAGGAGTGGGCGCTGGCCACGCGCCAGTTCGAGCGTGCCCTCTCGCACAACCCCGACTACCCAGACGCCCACGCTCACCTGGGCCACGCACTCGACCAGATGGGCCGCCTGGTCGAGGCCAGCCCTCACCTTCATCAGGCCGTCGCGCTGGCCCCCGATTCGGCTATGGCTCACGTTTTCCTGGGATTGCACTACGACCGGATGGGGGACTTTGCCGCCGCCCGCGCCGAGTACGAGACGGCCTACGACCTGGACCCCACCAACCCGGCCACGTGTGTCGAGATCGGCCAGACCTGGGTTGCAGAGAGGCGCTACGTGGCGGCAGATATCTGGCTGCGCGAGGCTATCTCGCTCGAACCTGACGACCCGGTTCTGTGGGAGATCCTGGCCCGCTTCTACCTGGATCACAACATCAGCACCGAGGAACAGGGCGTCGAGGCCACGGAGAAGCTGATCGAACTCTCGCCCGACGACGCCCGCGCTCACGACCTGCGGGGCTGGGCCGCCTTTCAGGCCGGGGATTACGGGACTGCGGAGGATAACCTCCGGCGGGCCATCTCTCTCGATCCGATGCTGGCCTCAGCCCACTACCACCTGGGCCGGCTGCGGGCTGTCCAGGGCGAGCACCAGGCAGCGCGAGAAGAGTTCAGCCGCGCGCTGGACCTCGATACCACGGGGGAACTCGTCCCGCTCGTCAAGCGGGCGCTGGGTGAGTTGCCCTGAGTGGCACAACGGATTTGGGGACACAACGCCGCGATGACGAGTGTGCTGTCTTTTCCATTCGTTGTTGCGTTCTGTCGCCAATTGATGTAAACTATGTCGTATACAAAAGCTACCTGCGCCGTTCCAAACACAAGTACTCGAGTTGCTACTCAGGCTGCCCGTGACACGTCATTCCGAGGAGCGGAGCGACGAGGAATCTCGCTTTCTGTAATTTGAATCTTTGCCAACGGCGAGATTCCTCACGCCCTTCGGGCGCTCGGAATGACGGTGGCTGAGTAGTAACGTACTCGATTTTGTCGAACACCTCGCCATGAAAACAAAGACACCCAAAACCAGGTCATCAGAATCCGACGCCTATCGAAATGAACTACTGGGGCCAAAAAAGGGAAAGGTACTCGACCTCGATGAGGTTCTGCTTGCTGGCGAGAAGATATTTGATGACCCCAATTACATTCAGCTTTATGGGATGCTGCCTCAAACCTACCACGAAATGGGATTGCGCATAGCTGGCCGAACGGCCATAGAGTGTACTGTTGACCGCCATGCCGTCTCCATAGCCAATGTGGTTCACGAGGTGATGCAGCAGCATTTTCCAGAAGCGAGATTGACGGTAGTTGATCTTTTCACCGGATCGGGCAACCTTTTGTATCACGTGGCCGAAATAACCAGCGCCTCTCTTGCTATCGGTTTCGAAAGTGACAGCTCCGTTTACAACCTGACACGAACCAATTTCCAAAAACTAGGCTTCCAGGCGATTTTCAAGCTCGGAAGGTTTCAGACTCTGTTCCGCCCGAATTTGCTTCCAGAGGATCAGCCCTGCATTGTGATCATTGATCCTCCCTGGGATGCAGGATTTAGCTTTGACACGGGCCTGGATCTTGGTTTCACGAGTCCGCCTGTCAAGGATATTTTGAACTGCGTGAAGAATCAATTGCCTCACCAGGAGGCAATCTGTGTCACAAAAACATACGAGCTACTGCTAGAAGAATCCGTCCAGGAGATTGCCAGTTGCTACCACATTTGCGCCAGGGGGATAACTGCCGACTTTCCAGCAGGAAAAAACGTCGGGTACCTTGTATGCAGCACCCAACAATCGCTGTAGGACAGGCGATCACGTGAGACCTTTATCTGTCTCGGAGGTATAGACCAGGATGACTGATAACGGCAGAGACACGAGAAACCAGCGGATCCGTTGCGCCCAACGGGGGCAGAGCAAGGTCGAATATGCGCTTCTAATCGCACTCATCACCGGCGTCACCATCGGCATACTCGTCGTCCTCGGCGGCGGCGTGGGCAACGTCTATTCGACCGCCCGCAGCGCCCTGGTCGGTGAAGAAGACGAGTCCCCCGTAGCCCTGACCATCACGACCCCGCCACTCCAGATAGGCCACACCCACTCGTGGTCTGAGTCGGTCATAGCGGACTGGCTGAATAACCTGGGAGAAACAGACTACGAGCAGGGTAGTTTCGCCCACCATCTTCGGGGCCACCTGGCCAACGCGCCAGAAGGAGCAATCATACACCCCTCTATTCATACCAATGCCTGGTGGGGCCAGCCCAAAACAAAAGTGAACGCGGACGGCAGTTGGGAGACTACCGTCTACCTGGATACCAGGTACCGTGATCCCACTACCATCCGAATCGAGGTCAAGGCGGGCGGAGATACGATAGAGACGTACGAAACACGCATCAATCCTTGAGGAAAATGTTTCAATGAGCCAGGAACAGAGCATTGAAGACAGAATAGATACCTTGCGGTCGGAGGTTGAGGAAAGTGAGGGTGAACTGCTTGAGGATGCCCCCACCCCTCCACGGAGGCTGCCTAGCTGGCGTCGCTGGAAGCGTTTCGGGGCGGTCGCCCTCCCGCTGGCGGCTGTGATCATCGTCGCTGCGCTGCTGCTTTACCGGGCGCTTCCCGCACCCCCCGCAGGAGAGATGGCGGTGGTCGGGCGGGTGATACGACTGGACGGCAGTCCTCTACCAGCCCAGGTCGCCATACACGGGACATCTCTGCAGGTAACGGCCAACGACGACGGTTACTTCCGCCTGGATCACGTTCCGTCCGGGCCGCAGACCATCGTGGTTCGTCACCAGGGCTACGAAATCGGATTCCCTGTCTCGTTGGAACCGGGGACGGAGCGCGACGTGGGAGATCTGCCGTTCTGGCCTTTGGGAGAGTGAGGAGACACCACGTTACTACTCACCCTCCCGCAGGTTGGGACGGGCTGTCAACGCCAGAGCACGTCCCAACGGCTATGCAAGCCTGCGAGCACAGCTAATCGTAACCTGCGGGAGGGTAGCCTGAGCAGTTACGACACCACCTGGCAGCGTATCTTCTCAATACCTTGGGGCAAGGGCAGCGTAGGGCGGTTTTGCTAACCGCCACAGGGTCGGATAGCAAATCCGACCTACTTTCGCCCCAACTTTTTGAGGAGATACTGGCAGCCCTGTATAGCGTTTGACGTTAAACGCATTAGATTATATACTGTGATCAGTACCTTATTGTGCTGATGATCACGGCACTGGTGCTAGGGTCGAGTACTACGAGGACGGGGACCAGGCACTGCTCTACGTATGGTGGGAGCCACACTAGAATTGTGCTACCAACACTTTTGCAGGAGGCAAAACATGATTGTCACAACCAAGCAACTGTTTGAGCAGGCTTACGGCAAGTACGCTATTGGCGCCTATAACATAAACAATGCCGAGCAGACGATGGGGCTTTTCCGCGGCAACATTGTTTCCCAGTCGCCGTTCATCATCCAGATCTCGAGGGGAGCACGCAAGTACACGAACAAGAGCATGCTCGAGTACATGATCCGTGCGGCTGACGAGATTTTCCCGCAGGCTGTTTTTGCGGTGCATCTCGATCACGGCGATGAGGAGACCTGCTACGATTGCATCGAGTCTGGCTTTTACTCCTCGGTCATGATAGACGCCAGCCACTTGCCATTTGAGGAGAACGTCGCTGCCACAAAGCGTGTGGTGGAGCGCGCGCATGCCAGGGGAGTTTGCGTCGAGGCCGAACTGGGGCAGTTGGGCGGCGTCGAGGAAGATATCAGCGTGGCCGAGGATCAGGTTCACCTGACCGATCCTGAGCAGGCGGCCGAGTTCATCGAGCGCACCGGCTGTGACAGCCTTGCCTGCGCGATCGGCACCAGCCACGGGGCATTCAAGTTCTCTGGCGGTCAGTCGCTGCACTTTGAGATCATTGAGGCTATTCAACAGCTCGTTCCCGGTTTCCCCCTGGTGATGCACGGCTCCTCTTCCGTTCCACAGGATGAGGTCGAGCGGATCAATGCTGCAGGTGGTGCGCT
>JAUXFI010000103.1 GCA_030620125.1 Anaerolineae bacterium | reverse complement strand
TGACCATCAACGACCATAACTCTTCCCGCGACGGGACAGGCTCGATCTCCCGCTTGATGGTCGAGAGGTTTTCATAGATCGTCTTGTAAATCTTGTCGCGGAACTTGGCATCGGGCACCTTTAGCACACGGGCCATCATCTCGTAGTCAAAGTCCACGATCAGGTTGCCGACGAGGACGTAGTAGTCGCCGATCTCCCCTGCCCCGCAGCCAGAGACCTTGCGCTGGTTGGCGACGATGTCGTTGACCTCGCGGTACTCGGCCGGGATGCCCAACGCGCGGTAAGCCTCAATGGGCGCTTGCAGGAACTGGCGGTAGAAGGCGATTTTGCCAGCAGGAACGAGCGGGTTGTCGCGGTGGATGATCAATTGGAAAAAAAGCTGCTCGCCATCCAGATAGGTCGCGCCACCGCCCACCTCCCGCCGGAAGATGGGAATGTCTTGCTGGCGGCAGAATTCCACGTCCACTTCCTGCTCCACGTCCTGGAAGTAGCCGGTGCAGACGTAGGTTGGGGCGGGTGGGCAGAGGATCACCCCTTCGCGGTCTACGCGGGGCAGGGAGTGGTAGAAAAGCTGGGAATCTTGCCAGGGTACGGTTTCGAGACGGTAGAGTTTCATTGGTTATTGCTCCCTTTCAGGTCGTTGTGTATACATTTCACGCGAGCACATCCAGCATCATCGCCGCAAAGAGCAGGAACAGGTATGGACTGGACAGTTTGTAGAGCCGCCAGGCCAGTTCCCGCGAGGGCCGAAAGATGAGCCACAGGTTCCCGGCGACGACTGCCGCGCCCAGCGCCAGCGCCGCCGCGAGATACAGCCAGCCGAAGCCGCCTGCGAAATACAGGGCGATGGAGCAGCCGAACATCAGCAGCACCGTGGCGACGATGCAGCGCACCGTCTTCTCGAAGGAGTAGACGGCCGGCAGCATAGGGACCTTGACCCGCTGGTAGTCCTCGGTGTGAAAGATAGCCAGGTTCCAGATGTGATTAGGGATCCAGAGCACGACCAGCGCGGCGATGAGCAGCGGCGTGAGCGCGACCTGGTTGCGGACGACAGCCCAGCCGTAGAGCACCGGCACGCCGCCGCTAAAGCCACCCAGGATGACGTTGAGCGGGCTGCGCCGCTTGACCAGCAGGCTATAGACCAGGACGTTATCCAGCAGGCCCACCAGCCCCCAGAAGCACGAGAGCGGGTTGATGAGCCAGGCCAACAGCAGCGATAGGGCCGAAAGGAATAGCCCCCAGCAAAGCGCCCGCTGTGGCGGGTAGATGCGTCGGGTTGGCAGGGGCCGCCGCCGTGTGCGCTCCATCAACGGGTCAATATCCCGGTCAATGTAGCAGGTGAGAGTGTTGGCCCCCGCACAGCCGAGCGCGACGGCGACCACGGCACGCAAAAAGCAGCCTGCTGAAATCGGCTGACCGCCCGCAGCAACGACCATCGCGCCAACGGCGGTAAAGGTCAGCAAAAAGACAGAGGGCGGCTTGGTGACCTCCAGGTAGGCGATCAGGGGCATGAACCAAGCTCCCTGGGCCCCGATCTCTGCTTGCCGTTCTCTCACGTTTCCATCACCCGCGCCACCAGTTCGGCCACATCCATCACTCGAACACGCACCTTGTTGCGGCGAGCAGCCTCGGCCAGCGTGCGCGTGCACTGCTGGCAAGCGGACAGGAGGTACTTGGCCTCGGTCTCTGCGGCTTGTGCGATGCGGCTCGCAGCCACCGCCGCCGACAGATCCTTGTCGGTCATCTCCACGTCGCCCCCGCCGCCGCAACAGAGCGAGTACTCGTGATGGTGCTCCATCTCCACAAAGTTGACGCCTGGGATAGCACGGATGACGTTGCGCGGAGCTTCGTAGATGGAGCTGGTGCGGCCCAAATCACAAGGGTCGTGGTACGTGACGGTCTCCTCCAGCGGCTTGAACTGGAGCTTGCCCATGCCGATAATGTCCTCCAGTAATTCCGTCGAGTGGAACACCTCGAACCCCAGCGGTTCCCCCAGGATGTGCGGGTATTCATCCTTCCAGGTATGGTAGCAGGAAGGGCAGGCGGCTACCAGCCGCCTGGCGCCGGTCTTGCGCACTGCTTCCACGTTGTGCCGCACCAACTCGATCGCCGCGTCCCCCATCCCGGCGATGATCAGTGGGAAGCCACAGCACCATTCCTCGCTGCCCATCGTCAGGTAGTCCCCACCGGCGCATTCCAGAATCTGCACCATGCTCTGGGGTATCGAGTAGGATCGGGGGTAGAAAGAGGAGACACAGCCCACAAAGTAGACCGTCTCCGCCTGTTCCTTGCCCCCCACCCCATCGGGTACCTCCGCCAGGTTCTGGCTCCAGATCAACCGGTTCTCGTTCGGGTCGCCAGAGATGTTGTAGCATGTGGTGACTGTCTCGCGCATGTGATCTATCACCTCGGGATACGTCCCCCGATCCACCAGCGTCTCGCGCATGGCGATCCACAGCGAGCGCGTATCAATGCGCACCGGGCAGACCAATCCACATCGCCCACAAAGCGTGCAATCGTAGGCGCCGGTTGAATGGGCCTTCACTGCCTCCTCGTCGAGTGGGCGGGAGCCAAAGATACGCGCCCGCAACCCATATTGCTGGTTGACGAAACCACGCACCGCCTCAATCTTGTTCAGCGGCGTGATCGTTTCCAGTTTCGCCTTCTCGGCGTAGGTGGGGCACCATTTGATGCACTCGCCACAGCGCGTGCAGGCGTCCAATTCCATCAACTGCATGAAAGTGAAGCGTCTCAAATCAAGCCGTGACATGGGCCGCTTCTCTCTCCACACTCGCGCGTTCGATCTCCCCCTCCACCTCGCGGATCATCGTCACCAACGCCCCGGCGATGACGTGCATGAATTTGGAGAAGGGAATAGTGACGATGACGACAGAGGTGAACAGCCCGTGGATCACGTACATCCAGGCGGCGAGATCGTCCCACGGGACGGGCAGACCTTTGAAGAGCGGAGCCAACGGATAGCCGACGAAAGCAAAGTAGGCTGTCGGCCCGACGTGGCTAGAGTTGAGGCGGGCAATTTCAGCGATCCACCCGGAGAGCAGGATCAGCGCCAGGCTGACGACCATCCACGTGTCCATCGGGCCGGTGCGCAACTGGGGAACGCGGAAAAAGTAGCGCCGGATGATAAAAAACACCAGCCCCACGGTCATCGCAACCGCGCCAATCTCGTTCAAGAGCGCGGGGACCAGATGATCGGGGTTCATCCACATCCCAATCCACGGCACGTATTCCAGGTGAAAAAAGTAGATGAGCACTTTGACGCTCAGGGCCGAAAAGCCCGAGAGGACCATCAACAGCATAAAGCCGCTGAGCAGGAGAAAGTGGTTGAGCCAGCGCCAAAAGCTGTTGCGATAAAGACGGCGGTTGAACCACGCTTCGGTGATGAATGCCCTGGTAAACAGCCACAGCCGGGCACTGAAAATCGTCCCCACCACGATGCGCAACAACGCGCCGAGCCTTTGGCCTGGGCAAGTTTCCACGCACCCATTCACGCTGCCTTTCAGCCAATTGGCAAAGACGAGCCACATCCCAGCGAGAAACAGACCCATCAGCGGGAGATGGACGACCCAGAACACTGCTTCTGCAAATCTCTCGTTCATAGCAGGCAATCGTGCCGGACAAAGCCGCGCTCACCCTCCCGAAAGCTCTGGCGCGCTTTTAGCTTCCAGGAAGGCAACCTGTGAGGTTACTACCCAGGCGGGAGAACCCTTGCGAAGGTTTGGTGAGAACTTTTGGGCCAAAAACGTCTTTGCCTACCAAAAGTTGCCCCGGCGACAAGGCCATTCGCAACCTTCGCAAGGGTGGCTGAGTAGCAACCCTGTGAGTAACTAAACTCGCAATGGGCAGCATCCGGTGGCCAAGTTCATCACGAACTCGGCCAAACGGTGCTGCCCATCGCTGAATTGATAGATTGAGGTGCGCCATCCACGAGCGCACGGCCCTGCTAGCCCAGAATCTCCTTGTACTTTTCCGCCTCCTCTTCGATGAAGGCCTTTAACTCTGGGGAATCGGCTTTCATCAGGTTGTCCAGTTCGGCGGGATCGGACATCTCGATCTTGACCAGCCAGCCTTCCTCGTAGGAGGACTCGTTGACCAACGTGGGCTCCCATTCCAGCTCATCGTTGGTCTCAGCGATCTTGCCGCCGACCAGGGCGGCAATGCGGCCTACCCACTTGCCCGACTCCATGGACATAAAGGTCTGTCCTTGCTCAACATCTCGCCCGGCGCGAGGTGCTTCGACGAAGACGATCTCCTGGGCAATGGCCTGGCCGAACTCGGTCAAACCCTGTGTGATGACGCTCCCTTCCACACTGGCCCAACTATGGAGCTTGTCGTAGTACAGGCCGTCTGGGAACTCGTAGCCGCTGATCTGCATTGTTGCACCTCCCTTGTGTATTTTCGTCTCTGTGTATCTATCAAAGCGTGAAACGTGAAGCGTGACCAAATACCAGCACGGGCAACTCTCGCGTTTCGTATTTTACGTTTTCAAGCGTGCCTGGTATAACGCAACAAAGAGCGCCGTCGCACAATGCAACGGTGCTCTCGTGGTTACATCACAGTCCCTCCGGTCAGTAACGTGGTTGCTCAGGCAGCGCGCTCAATATGATTCAAGCGCTGCATCAGGCGTGACTTGCGCCGGGCGGCATTGTTCTTGTGGATGATGCCCTTCTCGGCCGCCTTATCCAGCGCACTGACCGCCGCGAGCACGGCCTCCTGGGCCTCTTCCACCCGGCCCGCGTCCATCAAATGTCGAGCTTTCTTGACGGCAGTGCGAGCCCGCCCACTGTACACCCGATTGCGCAATTGCCTGCGCTCCGCGCTACGGAGACGTTTGATTGCTGATTTCGAATTAGCCAAACCCTAATCCCTCCAATTGGTAGATTGCACTTAGCGCCATTCTACAACAACTTTGCCGATTTGTAAAGCCTGGACGACTGGCTTATAATATAGGGAGTGTAATGAGTGAAACGTAATTACGCATCTTGGGTCATTGATGAGGAGAGGATGAATGGGCGATACTGCAAAAGCACCCGCGAGCGGCGACCACGAGACACATGTTGGCGACGTCGCTGGCGCGGTGCACACGGGGCGCGGTGACATCATTCACATTGAGAAAGTAGAACTGACAGCCACACGCGCTGCAGACGCGCTACGGCGCACGCTCTCCACTGACGAGGAAACGCGCAAACAACTTTTGGAGGTACTCGAGCAACTATCCACGCTCCAGGCTCAACTGGGGGAGTGGAAGGAATTGCACCACATTCTGCACGAGGTACTCGCGGCCTTCTCCCCGTTCTACGCCAATGTGCGCGCCCTCAGTCACGTGGGAGTCGAACCAACAAACGGGCGCGCATTGCTGCGATGCTGGCGGCCTTGCCAGACCGAAGTGGACCGGCTGATGGACTTTGAGAGCAGTGTGGAGTACATCCGGCTCTCACCCCGTCGCGAGGGGCCCGCAGTTGCGCTCTCTCGTCCAGAGTGGGGCGTGTGCATCGCCTCCTTACGGCGCGAGGTGGAGGACAGACTGAGGGAGGAGAAATGGAACACCGAGGGCTTGATTGACCTGTCTGACGAATTCAATCAAGCCTGCGATTGTTACCTCAGCCTCGCCGACCGGGAGTTGCGTCGGGCCGTTGAAAAAGTGCAACGATTGTATACGCATTTGGTGGGAGGTCTACTATGAACGATCTTTTCGACACTCTACAGAAACGGTATCATGTGCTGGTTGTCCGCAAGGAAGGGGGCGAAACAGATGAACCCTTTCTGGAAGACGTGAGAGTCTTCATCGCTGACGCACAGCGCGCCGGGGCGACGGTTGCCGACGTGGGCAAACGCAGCCAACTGCGGGCCTGGATGCGTTTCCTGGCTGGCGCCCTGTACGACGCCACAGGCACATATCCCGACACGTCACTGCAGCCGTTAGCCCGCGGGCAACTGGTTAGCCCCCAGGTGGAGCGCCGGGAGAAGCCGCCTTCTTCGTTCCCTCTCGCCTGGGTGCTCGTCGGTGGAGCAGCAGCGATCATCATCGTGGTGGGCCTGATCGTCATCGCGTGGGCATCCAGCCCCGAAAGCAGTGCGACGCCTGCGCCAGTGCCCACATCCACACCAATGCCTTTCGTGAGCCACGTTGCGGTGGGAACAAAGTTGAGCGAGGACGGCACGTTGGAAATGGTCGCGGATACCTTCTGCCTGGGTACCCCCAAGATCGTCGCCGAGTTCGCGATGGAGGGTATTGAGCCTGAAACGGTGTGGAACTGGGAGGTGAAACGGAATGGCGACGTCGTGACTGCTCAGACTGCAGCTCCGTGGGGAAAGGAGATACAGCACGTCACCATCCACGCCCTGCCTGGCGGGCCAGAGGGCGTGGAACCGGGCCAGTACGAGTTACTGATCTACGTGGGCGATCAAGTGATGGGGGTGCAGTCGTTTCAGGTGCTGGACACAGCCCCGCGCGCCTCCAACCTGCAAGTATCAGACGTGCCAGAGCCGGTCGAGCAAGCATCGGAGAGAAACGAGTTCGAAGCCGGCCTGAGGGTAATCTACCCGAGTTATGACTACGAGGGGCTATGTCCGGGGCTGACCGTCTCATACGTGCTCTACTACGAGGGGAAATTGCTCCAGGAGATCGTGGATACGTGGAGCGGTGTTCCCCAGGGACAGGCGCAAGTCAGTTTCCAGGCCCCGGAAGACTCGCAGTTCTCCGCCGGCGACTACGAGGCGGCAGTGGCGATAGCGGGCGAGGAGCAAGAGCGAGTAGGGTTCACGATTCGGGATGCAAGGGGAGACATGGGAGCGCTTCCCGCCTTTGGCGACATCACCATCGCCTTGGGCGTGGAACCAGACGGTACGCCGATTCTCCCCGTGCCAGATGGTCGCCTGGATTGGAACACCAAGATAGTCTACGCTATCTTTGACTATGTGGGAATGAGCGACGGGCTCACGTGGACAGCGGTGTGGAGCCGCAATGGCAAGACACTGGCAAAGCAGAAAGAGTTCTGGAACGTGGAAACCGATGGAACAGAGGGCACGCGCTGGGTAACCTACCACGACGCGAACGGGCGGGTGCTCCCCAGCGGCACTTGCAGCGTGACGCTCTACATCGGAAGCATCACACAACAGACGGCTGGATTCGACGTGCGTTATGTGCCACAACAATAGGGAGGGGCAATGACTGAGCAACGTGCAGGCGATACCTTCGAGACTCACATCGGGTCGGTGAGCGGGCCGGTGCATACCGGCAAGGGCGACATCCTCATTGAACATTGGGAAACGCGAGGAATGACGGCGGAGGACCTGGAGGCGCTGCGTGACCTGTTCGCCGACTTGCGCGGGCGTGTGGCAGTCGAGGCCCCGCCAGAACTGGCCGGCGCGGCTCAAGAGCAGGTGGACGCGCTGGAGCAGGCGGCCGCGGCCGAGAAGC
>JAUXFI010000065.1 GCA_030620125.1 Anaerolineae bacterium | reverse complement strand
GCCCCATCCACGATTCGGCCGCAGCCTGCACCAGGACACCGGCCAGGGTGCATGGGCCGGTGCCGCCGCCGATGACACAGGGGGTAAAAACCAGGGGAATGCGATGCCTGGCGCAATAGAGCACCTTATCCATCGCCTCCTCGTTGCTCACCAGCGGCGAGACCGGTTCGCAGTAAAAGATGTAATTGGGACGCCTGAGAAACGCTTCCTCGCTCCCGGCCACGGCAACGGCCATCTGGTGGATGTCGCGGCAGCCATCCTCGGTGTAGGACCAGGCGACGATGGGCTTTCCGGTACAGGCGATCATCTCCGCGAACTCGTAGATGTCGGACAGTTCGTAGTGCACGTCGCTGACGGTGCCCAGGCTCTCCACGAAATCAATGTGGGGCAGCGCATCGCAGACGGTGGCTACCGCCCGTGCGTCAGCCCGGATGTAGAGCCGCCGTTCGTCGCTGCGCGGGTCGCGGAAGTTAGGACAGGTAGGCCCCGGGCCGTAGTAAAAACAGCCGGGTCCGATGTGAAGGTCCTTGGCCGGGTCGCCCTCACGGCTGAAGACGGTGAAACTGCGCGGCGCCGTCGCCAATGCCTGCTCCACCATGTGTGAAGGCACTCTCACCCGCAAGCCGTCCACCCAGGCCCCGGCCTTTTCCAGGAGTTCATGCGCCTCGTCATTGTGCAGGTCGAGGCCGGTGTACTCCATGGTGTGCAGCACCGCCCGGTACAGCTCCTCCAGTTGATCGTCGGAGAAGAGACGGAATTGCACCGATTGGTTAGTCTGGTAGTTTACCCGCATACGTTTCCTCCTTTGTCTCAATGTCAGGACGAATGTTTCTCCACAAAGGCCTGCAATTGGCGAGCCGTCGTCTCATCCAATGGTGGATCCTGATGTTCCGCCAGCAGTTCTTGCCAACGCCGGCGAGCGCGGGCGACCACATCCTGCCGGCCACCTGCCATCCACGCCTCCAGCCCATTCCGATCGCAGACATCCGGCTGCCAGAACTCGTGTCGGCAACGCTTCACAGTGTGCGGCTCCACGAGGAAGTTGCCACCGGGCCCGACCCTGGCTATCACGTCGTAGGCCAGCGTTTCGGGGGTGACGGCGATCCCGCGCCGGAAGCGACGCACCATACCGCACATCTCGTCGTCGAGCACAAACTTCTCGTAGGAGAAAGCAAGATAAGAACTGAGAATGCCCGCAGCGTGCAGTACAAAGTCCACGCCGCTGTTGACAGCGGTCAGCAGGCCGAGCATTGATTCAAAGCCTGCCTGGGTGTCGAGACTGTGGGCGTCGGTCAGCGCGCCGCCGCTGCGGCAGGGAAGCCCATAGTGGCGAGCCATCTGCGCCGTAGCCGTCACGACCAGTGAAAGTTCCGGGCTGCCGATGGACAACGCGCCCGTCTTCATGTCCATGTTAGTCGAGGTAGAGCCGTAGACGACAGGGGTACCAGGGCTGACGAACTGTGCTAACGTGATGCCCGCCAGGATCTCGGCGTTTTGCTGCGCCAGCACGCCGGCCAGCGTGATGGGGCCGGTGGAGCCGGCCATGGCCAATGCGGCGATGATGACCGGCTGCCGCCAGCGGGCGTACTCCATTAACGCTTCGACCATCTCGTGACCGTAGCGCAACGGGCTGAGGCTGTTGATTAAAGCAATGGTCACTGGCCGCTGTGCCAGCGCCGCTACCCCCTCGCCGAAGAGGATGGCCGCCATTTCCATCGTATGGCGCGCTCCGGCCGACCCCTTGACGCTGCCGATGAACGGCTTGTCGGAGTGCACCATGCAGGAGTGCACCATGCGCAGGTGAGCGGTGTGGGCATGCACATCCCCTGGCTCCACCAGCAGGTGACCGCTCAAGTCCTGATTAGGCAGCGCGTTGGCCAGCCGCACCAGGTTCTCGTAATCCTGCATGGTCGGCTGGCGCTTGCCAACCTCAGGGTCCACGATGAACGGTGCGCCGTAGGCGGGTGCGAAGACCGGTTTACCGCCGCCGACGGTCACGTTCCGGTTGGGATTTCGGGCATGGAGGGTGAACTGCGAAGGGACCGTGGCCAGGGCCCTCATCACCTGTTCCTCGCTGAGATAAACGGTACGGCCGTCGGTCTTGATCCCGTGTTTCTTAAAGACAGCGATCGCCTCATCATCCAGGAACTTGACGCCAACGTCGGCCAGCAACCTCATGCCGGTGTTATGGACCTGTTCTACATCAGCGGGCGAGAGAAATTCACTCCAGTAACGGAGCATTAGCACACTCCTTCATTGGACAAAGTCCGTTGCCTGATCTGGTCGCGACTCCTTCGAACGAGAGGATATTATCTTCGCCACAGCCCATCTATAAAAGCCCGCCAGACCGTTGGGATAGAAAATCATCACCACGATCATCAACACACCGTAGATCACCAGATGCAGCCCAGGGAGGTCTGTCAGGTTTGACCTGAGATACTCTATAAAGAATATGAAGGGGAACGCTGTGACCATCCCCCCCCAGAGGCTCCCCCGCCCGCCAATGTAGGCAAGGGCCAGTACCTCCACGGTCTTTGATGTGTGCATGACCGTCTTGGGAGTCAAACTGCCGATGTAGTGGGCGTAGAAACCGCCCAGAAGTCCGGCGAAGGTACAGGAAAGAGTAAAGTTAATGATCCTGTAACGTGTAGGATTGATGCCCGAAGCCCGCGCGGCGTCAATGTTTTGGCCAATGCACCGGAATGCCAACCCCAGATGTGATTTGGTCACCAGCCTCAGGGTGATGTAGGTCAGCACCAACATGGCCAGGATGACGTAGAAGTAAGGGCGGTTGGAGGTCGTCTCCATGAGGGGGCATGGATTGAACCCGAGCGAGCCGCGAGTGATGCTGGTCAGGTTGGTCGCCAGCCCCATCAACGCGATGCCCGCAAACCAGGCCATCACAGCGGCGTAGATGCCGCGCAACCGCAGCGTCAACCAGCCCAGGAGGAACCCAAACATGCCAGCGACCAACGTGCCAATCCAGATGGTGATCCAGGGCGACCAGCCTGGGTGAATCGCGACGATGCCCACATCGTTCGAGAGGATGGCCGACGTGTAGGCCCCCAGGCCCAGGACGGCGGCAAAGCCAAAGTTGACCACATTAATATAGCCGCCCGTGAAGTCAAAAGCAACCGCCTGTGCCCCCAGGAAAGCGCCCATGATCAGCCAACGCAATATATGTTCCTGGTCGAATGGCGGGATCAAGGGGAGCAGGGCAACGAGGATGAACAAAGCCAGCCCCAGTGGGGAGACCCCGACGTGGCCCAGCGCCGTCGTAAACCCCCTCCATGCGCCTGTCAGACCTGGCGCCCGTTTGGTCTCAAGAGTCTTCTCGTTGTTCACGTTCATTGCCCCCTTACTGCTCCTGGACTCCCTTAACCTCACTGCCAAAAATGCCGGATGGCACGAATAGCAGCACCAGGATCATGATTGCGACCGGCACGACATTTTCCCACGCGACGCCAACGAACTGCTGCGTGAATGTCTGGAGGACCGCCACGATGAAGCCACCTGCGATAGAGCCGGCCACATTGCCAAGTCCAACCAGCATAACCACGTACCACGCTATGTACAGTGGCCTTGACCCCACGGTTGGATATGCCGGGAACATAAATAAGAGGCTCGCCCCTGCAAGTGTCGCCAGTGCCGTGGCCAGGGCGAAGGTCAAGGTGTGTATACTATTCACGTTGATGCCGACCATCTGGGCCCCGGTCTCATCCTGGGACACGGCACGTATCGCCCGCCCCATGCGCGTTCTCTGCAGGAAGAGCCACAAGGACACAATGCTGATCATGGCGACGACGAAAGCAACGATACGATCCAGAGTCAGCCGCACGCCGAGGAACTCCAGCGGCTCCACATCCCAGTAGCGGGTAATCCCACGGAAGTTGGGGCCGAGTGCCAGCGTCGCGCCGTTGGTCATAACGAATGAGATGCCAACTGTCAGCAGGAAGGCATTCATCACCCACCCTCTCCGCGTGCGAATGCGCAGGGGATAGAAGACCAGCTTCTCAATGACAACTCCCAGGATGAAGCCGGCCGGAAGCGCCACGATCATGCCCACAAATGGCGCGACCGTGCTCAGGAATATGTTGGGGTTTTCCGCCAGGTAGTTCTGCAGTGGCGTGAAGATAAAGTAGGCTACGTAGGCTCCTACCATGAACGATTCACCGTGGGCGAAATGACAAATGTTCATCACGCCGAAGACTAGCGCCAGACCTACTGCCATCAGAGCCCACATGCCGCCCGCGACAATGGTATTTGCGAGTTGCGATGGGCCAGCCACCACGCCAATCACCACGGCAAGCGCTAAAGTGAGCAGAATCACGAGCCAGGCGGCTGGCTTGGCCTTGATACTCAAAAGCAGGCTTTCCCAGAATGAAGGATCATCCTTCATTTCTTCCATGCGAAACCTCCCTCATCATCGGCAGTTATGGTCAGCGCCCTAACTTGTGGTTAACCTGGTACAGCCGGGCATAAATCCTTCGATTGCCAAAACTACCCAAAGACTTCCACCGAGGTGTATTAGATGCCCATATACGCAGATCTAACGTGTTCGTTGTTGGTCAGGTCTGAACTCTTGCCCTCAATGGCTATCTTCCCCTGCTCAAGAACGTATCCGCGATCGGCGATGCGCAGCGCGCTCGCGACGTTCTGCTCGACCAGCAGGATCGTCACCCCGCGCTGTTGGAGCGTCACCAGAGCATCGAAGACATTCGTGACCAGTTGGGGGGCCAGACCGAGAGACGGTTCGTCCACCAGGAGCAGCTCTGGTTGGGACATCATCCCCCTGGCGATGGCCAGCATCTTCCGTTCGCCGCCACTCATGGTGCCGGCCAACTGCTTTTCTCGCTCTTTCAGCCGAGGAAACAGGCTGTAGACGAAACTGAGGGCTTCTAACTGTTCCTGCTTGTCGCGAACGTTGTAGGCGCCCAACAGGAGATTCTCCCGCACCGTCATGTTGGCGAACAGGTTCAACTCCTCGGAAACGAAACTGATACCCATGCTGCTGATGGTGTGTGCCGGCTTGCCGCCGATGGACTGACCCTTGAACCGGACATCGCCCCCCTGCGGGGTAATGAAGCCGGCGATCGTCCTGAGTGTAGTGGTCTTGCCGGCACCGTTCGCCCCCAACAAGCACACGAATTCCCCCTCTTCGACGTGAAGGGAGACCTCCCACAGCACTTGCAAGAAGCCGTATCCGGCATCCACGGTCTCCACTTCGAGCAATGGTTTCATCATTTACCAACTCCTTGATCCAGCATCGTTGCCACGGCGGGCACTAATCGGCCGTGTGGCCCTCTCCCAGGTATGCTTCCAACACCCTGGGGTCGTTGGCAACTTCCTGGGCCGGCCCCTCGGCGATCTTGGTGCCATACTGAAGCACTGCGATTCTGTCACACAGCCCCATAATGACGCGCATAATGTGCTCGACCATGAGGATCGAGATGCCACTGTCCCGGATCTTGCGGATGATATCCATCAGGTCGCCCAGCTCACCCGTGGTCAACCCGGCTGCCAGTTCGTCAAGCAGCAACAACTTCGGCCGGCACGCCAGCGCCCGGGCCAGATCGATCCGTTTGAGTTGCACGGTGTTCAGTTGGTCGGCACGCGTGTCTTTGGGCATGGAGAACTCGACAACGTCCAGCATCTCTGCCGCGACCTCTGCCGGGGCTTTGGTATGCTTGTGCGTAGAGCCAAAGATGACTCCGGCGAGCACGTTCTCCAGCGCTGTCAGTTGAGGAAAGGGTTGGCAGATTTGGAATGTCCTCGCCATTCCCCTGTGGCACATAACATCGGCTCGTTGGGCCGTCGTGTCTTCGCCGAGGAAGTGGACGCCCCCCCCACTGGGAGGGTAAGTCCCCGTGATGCAATTAATGGTGGTGGTCTTGCCCGCGCCGTTGGGGCCGATCAATCCGAAGATCTCCCCCTCGTCCACGTGCAACGAGACGCGATTGACCGCTGTGAGACCACCAAAGTTTTTGACAAGTTCTTGCGTTTCAAGGATGGCCATCAGCCCCACCTGCTCTTACGATTTGTGCGTTCCTTTCCCAAAAGAGAAGGAGGCAGAGGGAAGGGTGGCGAGAACTCAGCCACCCTTCCTTTACACGATTGTTACGGCATGGGCTGCAGATCCTGCTCCGCCCATTCGATCGGGAAAACGACCTTGCCAACGCCGTCGAAGTACTGGAGTACCGGGAAGACATAGTAGCCCTTGCCCACGATGGGATCGGGGATGGTCTCCGGCGTGAACTTGTATCTCTCCATCACGATGCCGTCGGTATAGCTCCACTCGCCCGTCTGCAGCTTGTCCCGGGCAAATTCGGCGAGGGTCTCTTTGTTCAGTTCACCCGTTTCCTCGTAAACCTGTTCAGCGACCTGGATGAACATATTGGCGCAGTCGTATGACAATCCAGCTGCTGAGGGGCTGGGCTCGAGATCATACCCTTCCCTGAACTCCTCGGCGAAGGCTTTGGCCTTCTCAGTGGTCCAGCCGGGGATCTGATCCAGCACGTAGTTGGAGGATTCGCCGGTCAGGTCGTACCATTCGCCCACCCAGCCGAGACCATCGGCAATGATGAGGCTTTCGAGTCCCACTTCGTCTGCCTGCTTGATGAAGGCAGAGATGAAGGGTGGCGAGGTGGTGGTGCCAGCGACCACAGCCGGGTTCAGATTCTTGAACTTGTTCAGCAAAGGATAGAACTCGGTCTGTTCAATAGGGGAATACTCCTCAGCGACGATCTCCCAGCCGGCGTCCTCGAACTGTCCCTTGATGGCATTGCCGAAACTGCGGCCCCAATCAGTGTCCTCGCCGTAGATAGCCACGGTTTTCTCTTCGGGCGTCAGGATGCCGCGGGCAATAGCGTCCTCAAGTGCCTCCACGTAGGCGATGCTCAACTTCCCAGGAGAGGGCCACCACTTGCAGACCCAATAGAAGTACTTGCCTGGATCGGAAAGCCACTTTTCATTGACCACTTCGGTGGCGCCAAAGGGGCAAAAGTGGGGCATTTTGTACTTGGCGGCTATATCCATACACGACACCGACACCGAGCTGTGCCAGTTGATGATGGCAGCCTGGATGCCGTCCTGGACGATTGCCTGCTCGTAGGCTTGAGCGGCCTTGGCCGGGTCGGACTGGGAGTCGATCCAGACCGGTTCGATCTTGTAATCGCCAATCTGCCAGTTGATGGCATCGAAAGCCATCGTCGCCGAAGCCTTGAATTCTTCGCCCGTGCGGGCACTCGGCCCACTGAACGGCCCCAGAATGCCCAGATTGAAGACTTCCTCTGCGGCCTCTTTAGTTTCTGACGGCTTTGTCGGCTCTGTCACTGGTTCGGCCGTCGGGGTCTCCTTGGCTGCACAGCCAGCGACGGCGAAAACGAGCCCTACGACTACCATCAGAGACAGAAGTTTTTCGACACGAATTGCCCTACTCATTTTATCCTCCTTCTCTCCTTACGTGTAGCGTTTATATGTGATAGGACGGACTTCCTGATGGAACAGTCGGAAACAGTTGTGACGTGACAATCACCTCCTTTTCATCCGATTCTGCCAAAAAAGGGCAGTCGCATAATGCGATCTGCCCTCTCTCCTCGGAAGGTATCCGATCAAGGCTAAAGGTAGGCGATCTGGCTTGCTAGTCATATTAGTCACGTTGGTCTGTTAGTCGCTTGGTCTGAGCGTCTATGATTCTCACACCAGACTACCCGACTACCTGACCACCTGACTACTTGACTAACTCACAGTTGCGGGACAGCGCCGGACTCGCACCGGCCTTCCCCTTTTCAGCCCCAAAAACGGGGACACCTTTGCTCTTTAATATGCTTTTTTCAGAGATGCAAAAGGACAATCTCCGGCGCTTGCCGGGCACTGCCCTGACGTTTCACGGCTTTAACCTTTTTACTCAGATGGTATACTTTCTCGCTGACTCGCACAGGCATTTCTTGTCAAATGCTACAACTTGAGGAATTTGGCCATCAGGAAGGTTGTGACATATTGGTGATATATTCCCGACACATTTGAATTATACTATATCTTGCCTGGTTTGTCAAGTCCCTATAGGCAGGAACTTGCGCGATGATTACGCACAAGCGGTGGGGGTAATGAAGTGGAGAGATGCTCCCACGCCCTCTGGGCTTCCGCTGCACACGCCCGGCAGGCGAGTGGGATACAATACAAGTCAGAAGTTTGGGGCGGGCGCACCTGCAAACGGGGGAAAGGCAGATCGGGGGTATTCTTTCTCCTGCCTGAAGCCAGATCGCGGGGTAGAAAGCCCTCGGACCTCGGACAAGTCGCCAACTTGTCCCACAACCAGGCCCCGCGATCTTGACTCGCGATACTCTCTCCGGTTCTATATGTGCCCTGCGCGGACCGCTACCTCTTTCCCCGCTGGCGGAAGGCCCTGATGTAGCGCATGGCGTAGTCATCGCGGCCCAGGGCCAGGTCAGCAGCCAGGATGTAAGGCCGCACCTTGGCTGCATCCACGATGGGACAGGTCACGCCAGCAGCAATGGCCATGGCTACGAAGGCTCCGTTGATCACCTCTCGCTCTGGCAGCCCAAACGAAATATTGCTGGCTCCCAGCGCCATGTTGGCCCCCAGTTCTTCCCTGACCATGCGGATGGTCTCCAACGTCGTCCATCCAGCCTTCGAGTCGGCTCCCATGGTCAGCGCCAGGCAATCAATGACCACGTTCTCACGAGGGATGCCCATCGCCTCGGCCCGCTCGACGATCTTCTTGGCCACCGCCAGCCGCCGCTCCGGCGTGGGAGGGATGCCCTCATCGTCCATGCACAGACCGATGACGGCCGCGCCATACTCCGCCACCAGAGGCAACACGCGCGCCAGGCTGGCTTCCTCGCCGTTGACCGAGTTGATGAGCGGCTTGCCTGCGGGGGCCAGTCCCTTGTGCACAGCCAGCGCCGCCGCCAACGCTTTGGCATCGGGGGTGTCAATGCAGACGGGCACGTCCACCGTCTCCATCACCATTCTGACGGCTTTGGGCAGCAGGTCCACCTCGTCCACGCCCGCTGCGCCAACGTTGACGTCCAGCACGTCGGCTCCGGCCTCCACCTGTGCCAGCGCTTCCCGGCGGACGATCTCCAGGTCGCCGGCCAGCAGTGCGGCGGCCAGTTTCTTCTTGCCGGTGGGATTGATCCGCTCGCCGATGACGACCGTCGGCCGATCACCGCCGATGATGACTTCCTTGCCCATTCCCTTGAGTATAGTCTCCATAGATGGTGTCAAACCTCCTCGTCACGTAGATGCTCACAACACGGCTCTAATCCGTTGTTGAAATTCGGCGACGTGCTGCTGGATGAGTGCTTCAGCCCGCGCCCCATCCCTCTTTTTCAGCGCTTCAGCGATTCCCCTGTGCTGTTCTATCGCTTCCCGCACGTCACCGAGGCGGTTCAGGGAGAGATGCCAAAGGCGTAAGCTCAAAACGTAGAGGCGGTTCAAAATATCGGCCAGGAATTCATTGCTTGCAGCCTGGTACAGCAGTTTGTGGAAACGTTCGTCAATGGCCATCAGAGCCTTGACATCTCCGCTCGGCACTCCCTCCAGGTCCTGGAGTACCGCTCCCATCTGAGCAATTTGGTCTGCGGTCACCCGCTGAGCCGCCAGTCGGGCACAGAAACCCTCCAGGAAGATGCGCACTTCGGAGATTCTTTGTAGATCGGTGATGCTGATGTCAATCACGAACATCCCCCGTCGAGGGACGATATTCACCAGGCCTTCGCAAGCAAGCCGTTGCAGCGCCTCGCGAATCGGCGTGCGCCCCAACCCCAG
>JAUXFI010000095.1 GCA_030620125.1 Anaerolineae bacterium | reverse complement strand
GATGACGATGGTCGTGTGAGCCGTGCGCGCGATGTCCACCTCCGACTGGCCGGCCCCAACCGTCTCCACCAGCACGACGGCGAAACCGGCCGCGTCGAGCACCTTGACCACGTCGGCCGTGGCCCGCGCCAGCCCGCCCAGGCTGCCTCGCGTGGCCATGCTGCGGATGAAAATACCGGGGTCGCCCGCCAGGTCGCGCATACGCACCCGGTCGCCCAGCATCGCGCCGCCGGTGAACGGACTGCTGGGGTCCACCGCCACGATACCCACCGTCGTGTCCTGCGCGCGCAACGTCTTGGCCAGCTCATTGACCAGCGTGGACTTGCCTGTGCCGGGTGCGCCGGTCACGCCGACGATGTGCGCCTGACCGGTATGGGGATAGAGCGTCGCCAGAGCAGTGCGAGCGTCCGCACCGCCGTCCTCGACCAGCGAGATGAGCCGGGCCAGCGCATACCGGTTGCCGGCCAGAGCCTCTGTTACCAGCTCCACGTCAGCCCCCGGTCAACTGCTGGCGGACGAACTCGGTCACCACCTGCGTACTGGTGCCTGGTCCAAAGATGCCCACCACACCCAGGCCCTTCAGTACCGGAACGTCCTCGTCGGGGATAATGCCGCCGACAAAGACCTTGACGTGGTCCAGCCCAGCCTCGCGCAGCCCATCGAGCACCCGAGGCACCAGCGTCATGTGCGCTCCCGAAAGGATGCTCAACCCCACCCCGTCCACGTCCTCCTGCAGCGCCGCTTCGACAATCATCTCCGGCGTCTGCCGCAGGCCCGCGTAAATGACCTCCATCCCAGCGTCCCGCAGCGCGCGGGCAATGACCTTGGCCCCCCGGTCGTGGCCGTCGAGGCCAGGCTTGGCAATCAAAATGCGTAGTCGCTCGCTCATCAAGCTTCACCGCTCCTTTATCATAGTCGTCCAGGATTCGTTTGGATTATACAATAGTTCGTACGAGTTGGAAAGAAAAGACGGTTCATTCGTGCGGGAGCTGCCAAAGACCAGCGTGGGCAAGATTGACAAGAAAGTGTTGCGCAGCCGGTATCCGGAACCACCAGCAGACTGACTTCGAGTCAGACTGGCAGTGGCCCGCCTAAATGGAGAAACTGCAGTCGCCGGGCTTGCCGACCCACGATCGGCAGTGTCCGGCGACTGCTTGTATTACAGGGAGTGCGTCATCACTGAATCGCGGTGATACGAAAGACGATCTCTCCTCCCGGGGCCTCCACGGTGACGACATCACCCTCCTGACGGCCCAGCAACGCCCGGCCCAGCGGCGACTCGTTGGACACCATGCCGTTGATCGGATCCGCCTCGGCAGGGCCGACGATACGAAAAACCTCCGGCTCGTCCGTGCCCTCCTCGACGACGGTGGCACGGCTGCCCAGAGCGACCTCGTCTGTGGGACCGTTCTCCTCAATGATCACCGCGCGGCGCAGCATCGCTTCGATCTGCTGGATGCGGCCCTCCAGGAAGCCCTGCTCCTCCTTGGCAGTGATGTAGTCAGCGTTCTCCGAGAGATCCCCTTGCTGGATCGCCTTGTGCAGCCGCTTGGCCAGCGCCGATCGCTTCACATTGACCAAGTGGTCGAGTTCGCGGCGCAAGTTTTCCACGCCCTCGGCGGTCAGGTAGACGGGTTGATGCACATTCATTCGGTGTCGTTCTCCTAAAATAGTAGATTGGGAAACTGGTATATTGGTAGACTGATCACCGGTGCACCAATCTACCAATCTACCAATCTACCAACTCTTCCTCCTCCACCAGCAAGCGACGCAGCACCTTGCCGACGAAGGACTTGGGCAACTCGCGGCGGAACTCTACCTTCCAGGGCACCTGCCACTCCTCCAGCCGCCGCTTGCAGAAAGCGATCAGTTCCTCCTCGCTGAGGTCTTCCCCCTTGCGCAGGACGACGTAGGCCTTGACTCGCTTGCTGGGCCAACGCGGCGGCTGCACGCCGACCACGGCAACCTCCTTGACCTAAAGCGCAAGATCAACGTTCATCTCAGTCTCCCAAAACTCGCGCCCACAGCGGCGGACCTATCACCAGCAGGCCCACAATCACAGAGATGATGGCAGTGAGTAGCACCGCTGCCGCCGTCACATCCTTGATCACTTTCGCCAGCGGGTGATAGCCGGGGCTGACCAGGTCCACCAGCGTCTCCGCCACGGTGTTCAGCATCTCGCTCACCAGCACAAAGCCGATGGTCAGCGCTAGCACTGCCCACTGAGTAAGAGAGATGCCCAGCCACAATCCCAGCGCGACAGCGCCCGCAGCGATAGCCAGATGGATGCGCGTATTGCGCTGCGTACGCAAAGCGTACCACAGGCCAGAGAAAGCGAAGCGAAAACTCTCAATGATATTCTGGCTGCGCATAACACATCAAGCAGGGAGATGCGCCTCGACTCCCAGAGCCTGGAGGATCTCGGCCTGTGCGGCCCACATCTGCGCCCGCTTCTCCTCCGTCACATCGTCGTACCCCAGCAGGTGCAGCACTCCGTGGACGACCAGCAATTGCAGTTCCGCCTGGACATCGTGTCCGGCCTCGGCGGCCTGATCCCCGGCGCGCGGGAAGGATATGATGACGTCGCCCAGGTAACGCGGCAGTCCCGGCGCACCGACGAACGGCCCGCGTGTGTCGTCGGGGAAAGCCAGCACGTCGGTCGTTGCATCCACGCCCCGGTGGCGGCGGTTGAGTTCCTGCAACACCTCGTCACCGGTCACCACCACGGCCAGTTCAAATGACTCCTGCACCTGTTGGTGGGTCAGAGTCGCCAGGGCAGCCTGGTGCAGCGGATCGGGTTGAACTTGCGCCTGGAATTGCTCGTCAATCCGTATCTCTACCGTTTGGAGAGACATCGCTGGTTCGGATCTTGCTTTCACGTGCTGTCACCTCTGCCGATTGTGGGTATTTGATGCGCGGATGGAAGGTGCCCTTCAATGCCGAGATAAAAGTCTCGCGCACGATCTCTAGATCATGCAAGGTCAGATCGCACTCGCTCAGTTGACCATCGGCCACGCGCTGGTCTACAATGTGGTTGACGATTTCCGCCACCTCCTCGGCGCTGGTGGGGCGTGTAGAGCGCACGGCCGCCTCACAACTATCGGCCAGCATGACCAGGGCGGTCTCCTTGCTTTGGGGCTTGGAACCCTGATAGCGGAAGTCGCTTTCATCAACCAGCGTTGCGTCACCCGCCAACTGCACAGCCTTGTGATAGAGAAAGCTCACCCAATTGGTGCCGTGATGTTCGGCGATGAAGGCCCGCACGCGACGAGGCAACCGGTAACGCCGCGCCAGTTCCAGCCCATCCTGGACGTGGTCGGTGAGTACCCCGGCGGCTGTACGCGGGTCGAGTTGCTCCAGAGGATTCACGCCTTCGACCTGGTTTTCGGTGAAAAAGTATGGACGGGCGAGCTTGCCCACGTCGTGGTAGTATGCTCCCACGCGGGTGAGCAAGGCATTGGCGCCGATGCGCTCGGCTGCCTGCTCGGCCAGGTTGCCGACGAGCAAACTATGATGGTACGTCGCGGGCGCTTCGCGCAGCAACCGCTGTAACAGCGGCTGGTCGGGGCGACTCAGTTCGATGAGGCGCATCGTCGTAGGAATGTCGAACAGCGGGCCTATGAGGAACAGCCCCCCCAGCGCCAGGCTGGCCGAGACGCCCCCATTGACGACGCCAGCCAGCGCCGAGATCAGCAACTCGCCAGGTTGGGCAATGCCGTACGGCAAGTTAAAGGCAGCGAGAATGCCGACTTGCGCCAGGGCGACGCAAGCGCCAGACCTAAAGAGCTCGCCCATGCGCTCGACGCGCCCCAGAGTGAGCGCGGCGACCAGCCCGCCCAGGGCAACGTAAGTGGTCATCTCCAGAGGAGTATCGGCGATGACACCGGTGATGCCGCCAAGGAAGACGACGCTTGCCACACCCGCGTGTGGCCCCAGGGTGGCCGAAGCCAGCATCGCCAATGCCGGCGCTGGAAAAAGATAACGCAGCACGATGTTGCCCGGCACCATCAGCCTGGCTCCCACCAAAAAGAGAAAAGTCAACAACACCAGCAGGAAAAGCCGCCGTCCTTCCCACACCACATCGGGCTGAAAGCGCGCCAGGTAGAGGAACAGCACCAGCGTCTCCAGCACAGCCAGCAGGCCAGGTCCAATAAAATCGGTCCACTTCACCTGAGGCTGCCGCAGCCCGAGTTGATCCAGCGCTTCTATGTCGAGCGGTTCGACACGCTCTCCCTCTCGCACGATGATCTGGTTGACTTCAAAGGTGCGCAGTGGAGGTTGTACCTCCTCGCGGGCAAGGGCTTGAGCATCGGCCGTGGCATCGGGGTCGAGGAAAGAGTTGGGCTTTAAGAAACGCTGCGCAAGCGCAATGGTGGCGGCGGTTTCCTCGACCGAAAGGTCGAGACTGACTCGCGCAGGCACTCCCTCCAAGGCATCCTCCAGGTAGCCCGTGCGAATCTCACCGCGCATCGCCTGGTCAATCACGGCCAGAGTATCCAACTGTACCCGACTCCAGCTCTCGTCGGGCAGAGCGAGGAGACTGTCGAGCATCTCGACGGGGAGATCATCTAGCTCAGATACGGCCAGGATCCAACCCCGCTGCCGGGCAGGGGACGCAAGCGTGTCGGCACGCACCGACCCCAGGTAATCGAGCACCTGGCGAGCACGGTCGAGTTGTTGACGGGCCAGTGCGGGATCAGGAAGTCTATAGACCAGCACGACCGCGTCTGCGGCCCTCTCCAACTCGTCCGCATACCGAATGGCACTCTCGAAAGTCACACTGCGAGGAGCGCGTATGTCCTCTGGAGCGATGTCTCCCTCCTCCAGCACCACTCGACCCGTGGGCAATAGAGGGAGTACCATAGCCACAACTGCAGTACCTGCCAGCACCGTTCCCAGCAGGATCAGGCGCAGCCAGGCCCACCAGCGACGGCTGACCCGGCGTGGCGAGAGCTTCCCTCCGTTACCCTTGGCGTTGATAGCGTTCGTGCTCATCGGTTGAGATTGACAAAAAGGGAGCACATGTAGCGCTCCCTCTCGTCCATCAGTGTGACTTGTCCTCTGGCGAGCGCGTCCTAGCCAGACAGCAACTCGCGTACGACTTTATTCACGACGCGGCCGTCGGCGCGACCTTTGAGCTCGGGCATCAGTTGGCGCATCACCAGCCCCTTATGTCCCATCCCAGTCGCCCCAACCTCTGCGATGACCTGACGTGCCTCCTCAGCGATTGCCTCTCGCGAAAAGAGACTGGGCAGATACTCATCCAGGATTGCCAGCTCCGCCTCCTCGCCGGCGAGCAACTCGGGCCGGTCGGCTTGCTGCAACTCGGCGATGGTATCACGCCGCCGCTTGGCCTGCTTCCGCAGTACCACGATCACGCCTGCGTCGTCAAGTTCAGCGCCGTGTTCAACCTCGGCGTTGACTATCGCAGCCAGTGTCATGCGGATGACGGACTTGCGACGCTCGTCACGAGCGCGGAGCGCATCCTTGAGATCATCTTGTAATCGCTGCTTCAGGCCCATGCGCAGCTCCATTCCTGCAGCCCGCAGCTCTAATAGCGCATTCGACGTTCCTTGAACGTCTGCCGGCGGCTCTTGCGCAATTTGGCCGCTTTCTTACGCTTGCGGATCACGCTTGGCTTTTCGAAAAAGCGACGGCGGCGCACCTCCGATAGCACACGATCACGCTGTACCTTCTTGTTGAAACGCCTCAACAACGAATCGAAGGACTCGCCCTTCTCAACTACAACTTGGGTCACTCACTTCCCCCCTCTCTATACCCAGTTTAGAACTGGTTTCTCGATCAGGCTCATTATAATCGCCCACCGAAGGCTTGTCAAGCAGGGTCTGGCTCCCACACGTCCGCGACCTCGATGCCATCGGCCTCCAGCGCCTGCACAGCGGTCTCCCGATCCACCCCCTCCAGGCGGAAGGCAACGATCCGCTCCTCGGGACGATCACCCCAAAATATGGCCAGCGAGTAGATGTTGCCGCCCAGGGCCACAACGCGATTCGTGACCCGCGCCAGGCTGCCCACCTCCTCCGGGATAACAATGGTGATGCGCAGCGAGGGATGCCCGCCCCCCAGCCCTTCGACGAGCACGCGGAAGATATCGGTGTCGCTGATGATACCGACCAGTTTGTCGTCCTCGACGACAGGCAGGCAACCGATGTGATGGTCTATCATCACGCGCGCCGCCTCCTCGACAGGCAGATCAGGCCCCACGGTGATGATCCGGCCCTGTATGATCTGGCCGATCTTTGTGCGCGACAGGATATAGTCCACCTCAAAAACACTGAGGGTCGTGGTAGGGGTGGGAGAAGCATAGACCAGGCTTTCCTCGGTCACGATGCCCACCAATTTGCCGTTCTCGTCCAGCACCGGCAGGTGGCGGAACGGCTTGCTGCGGATCAACTCTAGTGCATCCTTGAGACTGGTTTCGGTCGTGATAGTTAGCGGATCAACGGTCATTCGGTTTTTGACTAACATAACATCCTCCTCATGTGTTGGTAGATTGGTATGTTGGTAGATTGGTAGATTGACGAGTTTGGTGGAACGGCAACTGGTTTCCCAATCTACCAATTTACCAGTTTACCAGTTTACCAGTTTACCATACCTACCAGGTAACCGTTCTGCGCGGCCAGCAACCGCGTGGCGGTGAGCCGGTTGTGCAGGTCGCCTTCCGCGCGCGTGACTACCCGCAGGTAGTTATCGGTCAGACCGGCCCACAGGCCATCACGCCTCCGCCGCTCCCACAGCACCGCCATCTTCCGCCCCACAAATCGCTTGCGAAAGCGGAGAGCTTGTTCAGCGCCCAACTCGCGCATCACATCCGCGCGCGCGTTGCGCACCTCGCGCCCCATCTGGTCTGGCAGGCGGGTGGCAGGCGTGCCGGGTCGCGGAGAGTAGGGGAAAACGTGTACTCGCGCAAACTCCATCGCCGCCACAAAATCACAATTGGCGCGGAAGGCAGTCTCGTCCTCACCGGGGAAGCCGACGATGACGTCAGTGGTCACGGCCAGGTCGGAGACGGTTGCGCGGGCGGCCTCCACCAGCCGGGAGAACTCTGCTGTGGTGATGCGCCGGCCCATGCGGCGCAGGGTCTCGTCGCAGCCGGCCTGTAACGGCAAGTGGAGTTGGCGGCACAAACGCGGGTTCTCCCACAATCCAAAGAACTGTTCGTCCAGGTCCCAGGGCTCCAGCGACGAAAGTCGGAGACGAGGCAGATCGGTGTCAGCCAGCAGGGCGACGATCAACGTCCACAGACCACGCGGCAGCCCCAGGTCACGCCCGTAAGCGCCCAGATTCACACCGGTCAGCACAGCCTCCTGGCAACCCGCCTGGACGAGTGCCCGCACCTCGGTGACGACGGCCGCCAGCGGACGGCTGCGGGCCGGCCCTCTCAACAGACGGGTGATGCAGTAAGTACAGTGATTGTCGCAGCCGTCCTGCACCTTGACGAAGCCACGGGTGCGGGTGCGGCGAGGAGTGGCCCTCTCCCCCTCCCCCCTTCGTCCCCCTCCCCCTCTCTCAACTTTGGAAGAGGGAAGCGCAGTCACCACCCCCACCGTTCCCCCCTTTTCCCCGTCGCGCCCGGCCCCGGCGG
>JAUXFI010000129.1 GCA_030620125.1 Anaerolineae bacterium | reverse complement strand
CGTCCATCCACTCCCGGTAGCAGTCGAACATGGCCTTGAGCGTGCGCAGGCTGCCGGTGACGTTGTCATTGTTAAAGTCCACCAGCGCGATGCGGGAGACTGCGGGGGGGAGCGTGGAGGCGAAGGCGACCATCGCAGCGGCAATATCGCCCAGGAAGCAGGCAATGATGGCGTGGGGGACGGTACCGATGCCCTGGCTGCCCCAGTAGTCGCCCTGGGCGTCGGTGGAGACCAGCGACGGGGTATGCTGGCAGTAGTCGTGGTTGAAGCGCTGCACGGCGACGTCGTAGGCGTACCCGTCGGCGGCCTGCACCTCGTGGGCGTCGAAGCGGGCGGGAAAGAAGAGTACCGGCTTGCCCTTGGCCGCTACCATGGTCTCGTAGACGTTGGTGGCGATGCGACTGGCCCGGCTGAGGATGCCCAGGATGGGGGTCTCTAGCAGGGCAAAGTCCTGGTACCGCCCCCGGATCTTTATCACCGGCTGCACGAAGCGTGGGTCACCGTCCCCGGCGTTCCCCCTGGGTGGGTAGTGGACCGCCGCCCCGTCGTGGACGGCCCAGACCTCCAGTTGGTCGTGGGTCTCTACAAAGATGTCTCCCTTCCAGTGGCCGGCGCAGTGACGTAACATCGTCAGCGCCTTGTCCACTCCTACGACCACGGTGCGGCCCTTGCGGCGGGTAAAGACCTGCATCTCGACGACCACGTTTCCCACGTCCAGATCACTGATGTCCATCCCAATGTCGCGGGGATATTGGCCGTCGTACCGGTAGCCGGAGTTGGTCAGGGCAGTCAGCATCTGGTAGACGTTCTCAAAGTACTTGTCAGAGTACCAACCCCGGCGCATGCGCTCAATGTCCAGTTTGAAGATGGTGTTGTCGAAGCGTTGGTGGTTGAAAATGGTCATCGGTGTGCTCCTTTCCTGACCGGCTGCGGGCGCGGATACGATTCCCTTCCACGTCAAAGCGGCGCTTGCCATCTCCGCTGCCCTCCTCCACGATACGCATCACGGCAGCGCGGGTGGCCCAGCGAAAGTTGGGCAGCCCCCGCAGGATCTCCATCACCTCCGGTAGCGATGCCCAGCCGTGCTCGTCCAGTTCCAGCGCGAAGCGCTCCGGCTGGTGGCGCAGGATGAGGGAGAGGAATTTGCTCAACTTTACCAGGCGTCTATCGGTCACTGTTTCAAGTCCCATGTTCAAAGTCCTACGTCGCCACCGGTTGGAAGATGGGAGGCATGGCACGCTTATGGGTGGAGCGGGCGATCATTTCCTGGACTTTTTCCAGCGTGGCAGGCTCGATGCCGGTGGTATCACCCGCCTCAATAGCCGCCAGCACCCGGTCCAGTTCGCGGTAGGTGATGCCCATCTCCCCCTCGTCGGTCTGACCGGGCCAGAGGCCGGCGCTGGGCGGGCGCTCGACTACCTCCTGTGGCACTTTCAGTTCGCGGGCCAGTTCCCACACCTGGGCCTTGTAGAGGTCGCCTAGAGGCAGCAGGTCCACGCCGCCGTCGCCGTGTTTGGTGAAATACCCGACTTTGAGTTCCGTCCTGTTGCCCGCGCCTAACACCAGGTAGTTGCGTGACTGGGCCAGGTAGTAGAGGGTGATCATTCGCAGCCGGGGCTTGACGTTGGCGGCAGCCAGGCCGCCGGATTGCAAATCCGGCGGGAGCGCCGAGATGAGGGCGTCGTAGACAGGCGTCAGGTCTACGGTGACGGTGGGGATGGAGAAGGTGTCGGCGACGAGTTGGCCCAGCGTTGCGTCCTCTGGTTGGGAGTGACAGGGCATCAGCGCGGCCAGGACGCGCTCGGGGCCGACGGCACGCACCGCCAGCGCGGCGGCCGTGGCCGAGTCCACCCCCCCGCTGAGACCGAACACAAAGCCCTTAGCGCAGGCGGCGTTGAGGCGTTCGCGGAGCCAGGCGGTGATCTGGTCGGGCAGGGACATCAGTCTCTCCTTGTTTCAGGTTCCAGGTTTCAGGTCTCAGGTTGAACTTGGAACCTGAAACCCGAAACTAAGCCTACGTGAGATGGGCTACAACCCTGATGCCGTTGAGTGCCATGCTGTAGAGAAAGACCCGGTGTAAGAGGTCGCCATCGTGGGGGAGTATGCCCAGTTGATTGGCGCTCTCGACCGGCATGTCGTAGGTCTGCACGCAGTCGGCGGGGAGGAAAACACGCGCGTCGTGCAGGCCCAGCGCGTTGGCGCGGAGGCGCAGGTGCATCGCCGCCTGGTAGACGCACAGGTCGGTGCAGTCGCCGACGACGATGAAGGTGGTGACCTCAGGATGGGCCTCCAGCCAGGCGTCGAGTTCGGTGCCGATGCTGGAGCTGATAGAGTTCTTGGGGATGGTGGTAAAGACGCCGGAGAAGGGTAGGGCGGTCAATTCGGGGACCGGTTCGCTCTCGGGCGTCCCGGCCACGCAGTGGGGCGCAAAGGCGGCGAACTCGACGGCGTCGGGGTCGTGGGTGTCCTGGCTCAACAGGAAGTGGTGAACTCCGAGGGCGTGGGCGTGCTGGAAGAGGCGGACGACGGCAGGTATGACCCCCGCCACACGGGGACTGGCCAGCGCACCTGCGGTGCAAAAGCCCTTCACCAGGTCCACCGACATCATTGCCACCCGCGCAGGGTCAGGGGCGACTTTCTCCAGGGAGATCTCTGGCAGACTTTCCTCCCAGCAGGTTAGCCAATCCAGGAAAGGTTTGCTTTTGGTACTCATGGCTTTCTCCTTTTCATTTCGTGTCACTTGTACACTAATTAACCGCAAAAAGAAGAAGGGCTAGTGTATAACGCACACTAAGTATACACCCCAAGGCGGAGTTTGTCAAGGGAATAGTCGCCGGGTGTTGACCTCCGCCACGGCGTCGTCGCGGAAGTGGTAGAGCTTGGCTGGGCGGCCTTCTCCAGTGCGGTACTCGCCGATTTCCTCAATGATCTCCGCGCTGAGTATCTTGCGGCGAAAGTTGCGCTTGTCCAGTTCTTCCCCCAGGACGACCTCGTAGGCGGCCTGCAACTCGCTCAGGGTAAAGGTCTCTGGCAGTAGCTCAAAGCCCACGGCGGTGTATTCCAGCTTGTAGCGCAGTCGCTGAAGGGCGTAGGCCAGGATGTCGGTGTGGTCGAAGGCGAGGGGTGGCAGGTCGTACACTGACCACCAGCGGACATCGGCGGCGTCGTCCCCCGCCCGGAGACGGACGGCCTTGGCGGGGGCCAGGGCAAAGTAGGCCACCGTGATGGTGCGGCCTCGCGGGTCGCGGTCCACCTCGCCGAAGGTGTAGAGTTGTTCTAGGTACACGTCGCGGACGCCCGTTTCCTCATCTAGCTCCCGCAGTGCTGCTTCCTCCAGGGATTCGTCTATGCCGACGAAGCCGCCGGGGATGGCCCACATTCCCTCAAAGGGCGGACGCCCGCGCTTGATGAGCAACACCTGCAGGTCATTACTGCGCAGGGCAAAGATGATAATGTCTATGGTCACGGATGGGCGCGGGTAGTCTTTCGGTGACATTGCTCTATCCTATTAGTGTTAGTGTCACACAAATCATACCATCTTTGGGAGATAGTGTCAAAGTCCAGACAGAGGTGTCAATCTGTACGCGCGTTGGGGCAGAGGTGGTGTGCACCGCGCGAGTGTCAGGTGATCTCGGTGGCGTCGTACCCGGCAGGCAGTGCCGCTTGGGTCGGGATGTCGAGCAGGACGCAACATGGGCCTTTTCTCATGCCGAAATGGGGCGTTTTTCCGCGGTATATGGGGTATTATCCCATAGACGTCGCTTTGAATATGTGGTATATTTATACTAGAGCAAATGCACTATTCCGAATGCGAAAGGGGGAGGGGAATGGCAGTTCGGTTACTGCTGGCTGACGACCATGGAGTGGTGCGTGAGGGGATCTGTTCGATTCTCTCTGACTACCCTGATTTTGTCGTCGTCGCCGAAACGGGAGATGGAAACCAGACGGTCGAGTTGGCCAGGCAGGTACAGCCCGACGTGGTCATTCTTGACCTGATGATGCCTGGCCTGGATGGTCTCACAGTATTGCGCAAGTTACGCCAGGTACAACCGGGCATCAAGATAGTTATACTCAGCGCACGCACCGAATTGGAAGTGGTGGACCAGGTGATGATCGCTGGCGCGGATGCCTACGTTCCCAAGACGCGCTGTGTGGAGGATCTGGTTGACGCATTGTGCATGGTGGTGGAGGGTCACCGCTTTGTTTCACCTGGACTGGGTAAACGGCCGCCTGTCATCGGGCAGGGTTGGGCAGATCCAGGCCGGGGGGTGGGTCGCCTGACCTTGCGTGAGCGCCAGGTGATGAGCATGGTCGCTGCTGGCCTGGGGAACAAGCAGATTGCACGCAGGCTGGGCATCAGCATTCACACTGTGCGCAACCACCGCCAGCGGCTGATGGACAAACTGGACGTACACGACACGGCCACGCTGACGCGCATCGCCGTTGCCTCAGGGGTACTGGACCAGGTGTGGATGGAGACTTGGACAGCGGCGTAGAGAGCGTCAGGGCCAGCGGTACGTAAAGTGGGCAGTCAGATTTCCGGAGGCAGGTCGTCGAGGGCTGTTTCCGGCGTTTCCTGCTCATCTGCATCGGCTGTGGGCAGGGGCGCACTCTCCAATGCCAAATGATCGCGCACGGTGGCCTCGACCTGGTCGGCGACGTCGGGATGCTCGTGCGCGATCGTTTGGCGTTCTCCCACCCCTGCGCAGCGCAAACGTTCTATCCTGTCAAGTAAGGGAAGAATCCCAGAATTTCCAGAACTGTATGTTGACAGACGGCACAAGATGTATTATACTGTGATCACTTCACTATGATCAACTCCCAGTTAACTATCCTCATTTCCATTGATGCTGCTTCGCTGGTACGGACATCCAGTGGCCTGATGGCACTGAGTGCTGTCGTTGCTACCTGGCCAATCTTTGGTATTTGCAGAAACTGAAAAAGGAGGTGATGTCAAGCGAGAGTAGAATTGGAGCAGACAAAGTGTAATAGATCGTAACTAACAAAAACTAGGAGGTTCCTGAGATGAGACACAAGATTTCCTACATGCTGGTGGCGGTGATTATGGTGTTGACTTTGGTCGCGCCGACTATGGCTGCTTTCCCACCACCTCCCGATGAGACTGTCACTATTGCTGCACCGCCGAAAGCCAAGGATGCAACTGGAGCGACTGTCTATATTATCCAATTCGAAGAGCCTGCACTCCCCGCGTATAAGGGTGATGTGACCGGCTTGCGGGCGACCAGCCCCAGCGTAACTGGGGAAACAAAGCTTGATGCCAACAGCCCCGATAGCGTCGCTTATCGGGACTATCTGGCCGCCAGCCAGGCACAGTTCATCACTGCTATGGATGCGGCGCTGGACCGCTCGGTCCAAGTGCTGTTCCAATATCAGGTGGCCCTCAACGGTATGGCCGTCGAGATGACCGCCGAAGAAGCAGTTGCCATCGCAGAGTTGCCTGGCGTCAAGTCAGTCATCCCCGACTGGGAAGAGTATGCCCAGACCGACGTGGGGCCAGAATGGATCGGTGCAGGGGGTATCTGGGACGGCTCCGCTACCGGCGTTGCCACCAAGGGTGAAGGTATCGTCGTCGGCGTACTCGACACCGGCATCAATATGGATCACCCTTCCTTTGCCGATGTGGGTGGAGATGGCTACGATCACACTAACCCCAGAGGCAAGTACTATGGCTGGTGTGATCCTGCCAGTCCACAATACACGACTACGATAACCTGCAACGACAAACTGATCGGCGCCTGGAGCGGGGACACTGACCTGCCAGAAGACGCTCACGGGCACGGGACCCACACGGCCAGCACGGCGGCCGGTAATGTCGTGCTCTCCACGACAGCCGTTTTGTCGGCGCCCACCACTGCGTTCTCCATCACGATCTCCGGCGTAGCGCCCCACGCCAACATCATTGCCTACAATATTGAGGGCACACCCGGCGAAGGCAGTGCCTCT
>JAUXFI010000034.1 GCA_030620125.1 Anaerolineae bacterium | reverse complement strand
TCGCAGTTCGTCTGCGTCGGCCGGGTACGACTGCCCGGCCATGACGGGCGGCCGGAAGGGAGCCTGGCGGTATTCGGCCAGCGCCCGTTCTCGCGCCCGGGCGAAGCGGTCGTTGTCCAGCAGCAGCGCCTCGTCGAGCGCGGCCAGGAGTTGCTCCAGGACGCCCGGCCCGATGCGCAGTCCGAATCGCACGGCGAGTGCCGTGCGCAAACTGCTGTTGTCCCGCGTCCCGTCACACAGTGCCAACACCGGAGCCAATTGCTGTGGAATCACTACCGTCTCGTCGGTCAGTTGCAGCGGATCGCGCAGCAGGATAGAAGGCCTGCCGCCCTGGACGACCGGGCGGGCATCGACGGCTCGCAATTTGGGGAAGCGACTACGTGAGTGCTTCATCGTGTGTTTTCTTCCAGCAGCCCCCCGCAGATGCGCACTGCCGCCACCGCGTCCAGGCCGTAGGCGTCACAGCCCATCTCTTCGGCCAGGCGTGGGGTGGTGCACGCTCCACCGACGACGATCTTTACCTGGGAGCGTGTCCCTGCCTCGGTGAACGCCTCGACTACCGTTCGCAGTCGACCCACCATCGGCGTGAGCAGCACCGAGAGCGCCACCACGCCAGCCCCGTGATGCCGCACCGCCTCGACTATACGCGTTGCCGGGACATCCACCCCCAGGTCCACGATCTCGAACCCTGCTGCCTGCAGCATCGTGCCCACCAGGTTCTTGCCGATCTCATGAATGTCTCCCTCGACGGTCGCCAGCACTATGGCGCCCTTGCTACGGACGTCGGTCTCCTTCAATAATGGCTCCAAAGGAGCCAGGCTCTCTTTCATCACCTCGCCTGCCAATACGAGTTCGGTCAGGTAGTATTCGCCGGCCTCGAAGCGCTCGCCCACTACTCGCATCCCGGCGCTGAGGCCATCGTTCAGCACGACTCGCGGTTCAGCTCCGGCCTGCAGCGTCTCGCGCACCCGAGCAGCCACCCCGTCAATGTCCAAATCGATCACTGCCTCCAGCACACGCCCAATGGCTTCTTCCACATTCATTCTCTATTCTCCATTTCTCTACCGTACAGAATGTTTGTTCTGCACCCAAATGCGATAAAAAGCCTTTGTCTTCACAGTTTGCTACCCTGGACAGGCTAGTAATCGTCCTGTTTGGTCGGTTGCTGAACGACTTTCAGGCACAGATTGATCTTCTGGTACAAGAAACTGGTGTTTTTCACTATGTCTGAGTATAGAACGGAAGTTCTGTACGGTAGAGAATTCTCCATTCTCCTTATGCTCAGTCCAGCGCCAGCGGGTAGGTTCCGTAGCGATGGGTGAACTCGATCATCCAGCGGGTGTTTTCGACTCTGACACCGTTGTGAGAGTTGGTCATCGCCATGATGAACCCGCCATCCTGTGCAGCGACCCGCAGCGCGTACTCGACCGCCTCTTCCACCTCTTGGCGCGTGCCGTGGCTGAGCACGTGGGCGATGTCCAGGTTGTCAAAGACGCACATCTTGTCCCCCACACGCCGCTTGACCTCGGCCAGGTCTATGCCGGCCGTGGGCTCTAGCGAGTGCACGCCGTCGAAACCCCAGTCCACGAACAGGTCGAGCAACTGGTAGACGTTGCCGCAGGAGTGGATGATGATTTTGAGACCGCGTTCGTGGGCCTCGCCTGCGATGCGGCGGATGCTGGGGCCGAAGAACTCATCCAGGACACGCGGCGAGGTCTGGGGGCCGCTCTTGTAGCCCATGTCGTCGGAATAGACGAAGCCGGGCAACCCTGCGTCGGCGCCGGCGTGGACGGCCGCCAGGTAGAGTCTCTCGTAATACTTGACCATGCGGCGCACAAAGCCGGGGTCACGGCGCAGCACCACCGCAAGGCCCGGCAGGCCCATCGTCTGCGAAGCGTTCTCCCACAGGCCCCAACACAGGCTACCCATCAGGTAGATGCGGTCGCCGTAGCGACGTTGCAGGCCGGTGAAAACCCGGCGGAGGCTCTCGTGAAATCTGTCAGGGTCGGGGTGGGGCCAGGCCTCCCATCGCTCCGGCGTGGTCAGCAGCCCCTCACGGTACATGGGCGTGTCCAGGTTTCCGTCGGGGTCGGCGACGAAGTCGTACAGCCGCCCGTAGATGTCGGTGGCCTGCCGGTTGTCGCGCACTCTAAAGATAGCCGAGTACATCAGCCAGGAGCAGTCGTAGCCCATCACGATGTCAGCCTCGACTTTCTTGGCCATGAATTTCTCGATCTCGCGGTTGAACCAGCCCGAGGCGTTGATCAGCGGGGCGGCCAGTTTGAACAGTGTGCCGGTAATACCTTCCTGGACGAGACTGAGCGGTACCGCGCCACCCTTCTCGCCCAGGATCTCGTAGATCTGGTTCTGCTCCTCGGTACAGGAGAACACAGGTACTCGGTCCGGCTGCTGCAGATTCAGCGCGGCAATGGTTCGTTCGTGACAGTTCATTGGCTCCTCCTCAACGTAAAACGTGAAACGTAAGAACGCGGGGTTGTGAGCACACCACATTCAGTGCCTTCATCCCCTTCAGCGCTTCAGTGATCCAAGCCCTCACGGCCACCAGCGGCCCACATCCTGGATAGCGCGGAAGGTTTCCACCATGGCCTCCGGCCTGCCCAGCGCGGCGATGACGAGGACTGGGGCGCAGGAGGTCACGGCTGTCGCGGCGGATAAAGTAGCGGAGCCATTGGGAGTGGGTGGCGGCCAGGTGGGCCAGGAAGGCGGTCTTGCCCACGCCGGGGCCGCCGGTAAGGACGACGAAGCAGCAGTCGGGGTCGTCGAGCAGCGCGTCCACCTGCTCCACCAACCACTCCCGTCCGACGAAATCGGCGGTGTAGCGGGTGATGAGGTCGGAAAATTCGGTGAGTTTGACTTGGACGTCTGTCATTAGACCTCAACCTTGCTTCCGTCCATATCAACGTAGCGAACGGTTATGGTCACCAGTGTCCTATGTCCTGGATGGTATAAGGGTCTCGATGCTCCCCTCCAAAACAGTTAGGACTGGGCACAAGATTCGCGGGCTCAATCTGATAGGAACTCCTCAGCAATGTTGAGTTCTTCATAAACATGCTGTGCCAACGTGTTTCCACCGACTTTGCACATAACGGAAATGATAGCTGTGATTGCCGTCCATACTGCGTCATACCCTTCCAGACGGGCCCTTCTAAGAATCTCATACAGAATGAGAATCGCCCTAGAGCGATCGCGGCTGAGATATAGCCGCGCTACCTGAGCCGTACACACGGCTCGATTAAACGGATCGTTTCGTGCAGTGTCTAGAGCCTCGGATAGGATTCTTTCAGCAGCCTTCTGATCGCCCAGATCCTCGAACAGGTGGTATATCTCAGTCAAGAGACCTATTCGCTTGAACCAATCCGCTGGCTGCGCGAGTCTCGCCGTTTGCGCCACATTCCATAGCAAGTCACGAGGATTCAACCGCTCAGGCGCTCCAGTGTCCACCAGCTTCAGCAGCGCGCGCCCTTTTGCAATAGCATCACCGGAGTCACTTGCCAGAAGTGCTTGCACCTCTGCTATAACCTCTGGCTTCTTTTCAACTGGTATGTTACCTCGAGTCACAGCGGACATCAACGCATTTGCCCTTATTGATGGATCCGAGATCTTTCTCGCAGCGTCAAGGGCAGCTTGAACATTGAAGGCCGCCCGGAAGCGTGCTACACCGCCAAGAATCTGGAAACGTGATGGTCCATACATCTGCCGACTCATTGCAATCTCAACGGCGTTGTCAAACAACTGCTCTGCCAGTGCGGGATCGTAGTGGTGCATGAGTGAAGCCAACCTGGGAAGCAAAGGGGCTTCATAAGAAGATAGCCGCAAGATGTCGAGAGCCGCATCCAAGGCTTCCTTCCCAACGCTCGGTTTTTTACGTTCAATGGCGTGCTCGGCGATTCCAAGCAGGGCTCTCATCTTGTCAGGAATATCCAAAAGTGTATGAGTAGCGGGCATCCTCTCCGCGATATCCAGAGCAACTTCCTCCTTGCCCTTAGCAGCCAGATGCGTCACAATGTGTCTGGTTACTTCGGGAACAGCGGCGGGGATGCTATCCACTGGAAGGGATGAAAGCGCCTTCTTAACAAGATCAACCTCTTGACTCTCTTCCGGAATACATCTGTCAAGTTCAAGGTAGGCCATAGTTCTCAGAGCAGACTCAGGTCGTGCCTGACCAACAGCCAAGGCCCTCTCCAAGAACAGTTGAGCTTGGTCGAAGTCTCTATCTCTCAGAGAGAGGGCCATTGCTGCATAGGCTCTAGATTGCTCACTTCTATCCGGTATAGCCTCCACGATTCTTGATGCCAATTGAACATCGTGTTTGACCAGTTGTCCGCAGGCCACAGACACATCGTCTATCAGAGAATTCCTGTGCCGAAGACGGCTGGCTTGACCTTCATCGTCAAGGTCAGTCATTCCAATCCGCCCGCTCAGAAGGCGGGCCATCTGTGCCAACCCACGAATCTGACGGTTGTGATCAAGTACAGCATGAAGGACCACAAGCGCTTGATCAGCATTTCTATGAGCAACGTCCAGAGCAAGACCGATCAAGACGTCATCGCTTTGCTCTGTGTCTTCACTGGCTGGGTAATCGACACCCGAAGGGCCAATAACAATCTCGGTTGAGAACCCTGTTTCCTGAACGCCTGGCTCGGGTTCCTTCTCCCAGATAGACAAGAGACGTTCCGGGGTATCCACTCCTTCGGACGCGAGCAGATAGGCTTGCAGTTGGCGCCTACACTCCTCATCAGTTACCACTTTCATTAGCTCTCTAATATGCCCCCGCAGGGTCAAGACGCGCGGGTCATCGGGGGTCAAGCGAAAAACTGCTCGTGCGAGCAGAATCCCCTTCAGGTATGGATGAGTGATCAATTCAGCCAGTCGAAGTGTAAGTTCAGCATCACGATCCAGCAGCAATCGGCAGATGGAGTTCGCAATGTACTGACCATCCTTAATAGATTGCCATTCGGCTATCATTTCCCTTGCTATGCCTTCATCGACCAGGGCTATTTCTGCTATGGTTTCACCGATTGTCGCTAGAAGAAAGACAAGTGAAACGTCCGAGGGTGGTAGTTGGTCAGCTATGTTGCGTACACTCTTCAGAATTGCCTGAGCTTTGTCGATGTCATGTGCTCTCGCAAATAGGAGGTCCGTTTGTGCCAATGCACGACATCTTTCGCTGGCATCCACGATCCTGTTCGCTATATTCAAAGCGAATCCAGCATGCTCAGGAGAAAGAGCCCCGATGCAATCAAGTAGGGCCCGTGAGCCTTTCTCAGCCGGCGAGATGTCTTCCAAAACACGATAGGCTTCTTCGACGTTCTCTTCAGCCAGACAGCTTGCAATGTGACCAAGTACAGTCATTGATTCGGTGGGTTTCCTTATTTCCTCAGCGATGCTCAGCGCCAAATGGCACGCGTTGTTTTCAAGGAGCTGTTTGGCAACCTCTCGGCGAACCAGGTCCTGCAGACACTGATCCCCGATAGACTTGATGAGACTCTGGATAGCCCCCAGATGATGCTGAGCTGCTTTCCCTAACGCGATAGAGAAGTCCCAGATCAACGGGGAGGAACCGGTGATGGTCGGTAGCACCTCACGTAGCAGCCCAATAGCCCTGGTCTCATCTTCAGCCACTTCAGCGGCGACCGCCATCTTTGATTGAGCTCGAATGTAAGGATGCTCGATTTCCCCGAGTATTCTCTGAGACCAATCCCAGTCCAGGTGAGCAACCTGCTTGGCAACCCTGACCCGGAGCAAGTCTTGGGTTCCCTCAGCGACTCGCGTGAGTGATCGAGTGGTTCGAAGTGCTTCCTGTAGAATACGCTTGGGTATCTCCGCATCTGCTCCTGATTGTCTGAGTGCCTGCGCTATTGCTAAAAACCGCGCAACTTTCTCCTCACTGTCAGGTGGCAGGGTCGCTAACTCAAGTGCCCGATCGCTTTCACCAAACCATACGAGTGCCGACAAGACCTCAGGGGGGAGAGTATCCATGAGATTGGTCAACAGGGAGTGGATCAGGGAGCAGCGAATTGTCGCTGGCAGACCATCGGCCTGTCCACGTTCTTCAAGGTAACCAAGGATGACTTCAAGATCACGGACAAAACTGAGATCAGTGCCCAAATGAACGCGTTTCGCCTCGCGAAAGCCTGGCTTAATGATTGATAAGGCATCTTCCACCCCCTCTGCTTGGACAAGATGTACTACTACGTGGCGTAAGCCGTAGCCGCCGTCTAACTCCCACTTCTCAGGTTCCTGCAATCCCGGCAGCCAGGCCTCCAACCCAGCCCAAGCGTTCAGGTAGTAGTCGGCACTGCGGCGGTGCGCCTTCTGCCCGTCAATCCAATAGTGGCGGTTGCGCTCGCTATCAAGCAAGTACTCAGCAAAGGAAGTGTGATAGATACGATACACTGCCTGTCCGCCATCAACAGTCTCGACAAACTGGCTCAGCTCGCGCAGCAAGTCCCGTATGTCCTCTGGTTCGAGCTCCGTGAAACCAATGAGTTGCCCCTCACTCAACGGCTCCTGGGCCACAGCCAGTACGCCCAAGAACGGCGAGAGATACCTCCTCCAGGCTGCGTCACCGAATCCACTCCGCTTGACCCAATCCACAATGGACGCTAGAAAGTAGCCATACAACGCGCCCAGGCCGTCAGGCAACTCCTCAACGCGCAAAAGGCGACGCAGCCGATCCCGCTTCGCCGGGTCCACAAGCGCTTCCTGGATCCCGCCCAGCACGCTCTTGAGATACAGAAAGTTGCCGGCAGCCTTGTCCAACAACCCTTCAACAAACGCCTCTGGGCTCAGTCCCTCCTCTGCCAGGGCTGGTTCCAGCCCATCACAGGCCAACGCACCCTCGGTGTAGGCCCGCAGGTCGGCCTGGTTCTCCACCCCAGCCACGTCCAGTAGCAGTTCGTGGGCATCGCTCCGCGAAAGCAGTCGCCCCAGGAACGCCTCCGGCCGCGAACTGATCACAAAGCGCAGGTTGGACGGAACCTCGGGTAGTGCCCTCAACACCCGCAGGATGTCCGGCTCGGCTGGGCTGTAGCGCAGCTCGTCCAGGGCGTCCACCAGCACCACGATCCGCACCTCTGGGTCGGTCTGCGCCAGCAGCCGGGCCGGGTCCAGCAGGCCCAGGTATTGTAGGTCCTGCATCTGCAACAACCGGGCATCGCTCACCAGGCGACTGATCTCTACCGCCGTGGCCTTGCCCGCCACCCACTGGATCTCCTGCTCGACGCGCAGGGCCACGCTGTAGAAAGGTGAAGCGCGCAGTTCGTCAATGCGGACAGCGGTCGCCTCACCGCCAGCGGCCACACTCCCAATCCGCTGGCGAACGACGACCTCCAGGTTCTCGGGGTGGAAGAGGTGGGGGTAGAGGGTAGCCAGTTGCCCGCCGATGGTGAGGAGAAAGGTGTTGGCATCGCCAGGGCGCAGGAGGTCGCGGCTGTCGCGTCGGATGAAGTAGCGGGGCCACTGTGGATGGGTCGCAGCCAGGTGGGCCAGGAAGGCGGTCTTGCCCACGCCGGGACCGCCGGTGAGGACGACGAAGCGGCAGCCGGGGTCGTCGAGCAGCGCGTTCACTTGCTTCGCGAGCCACTCCCGCCCGACGAAGTCGGCGGTGTAGCGAGTGATGAGGTCGGAGAATTCGGTGAGTTTGATTCGGACGTTTGTCATCACGCTTTAACCTTCGCCCCCATGGCGGATGGTCACGGCCACCAGCGGCCCACATCCTGGATAGCGTGGAAGGTTTCAGCGATGGCTTCCTCGCCACCTAGCTCGGCGATGACGGGGGACAGGGCACGGAGGTCGGAGAGGAGATCTTCGCGAGTTCGACGAGCCAGAATGTGGAGTGCCTCGTACCAAAGAGGGTATAGGGTGGCAGGGGACAGCTTGGTCAGACGGGGAGTCAGCCTGGCCAGTATCTCCGCCCGGGGCCGCCTTCCAATCTCACACGCCGCCGCCAGCGCTTCCCGAAAGAGTGGTTTTGGCAGATGAGAAACAAGTTTCCCCAGTGCCTGTCCTCGCCAGTACTCGTTCTCAATCTCCCGGACTGTACCCAACGCCTCTTGCAGCGATGTCTGTGACAGGTGAGGGGCCAACTCTGCCCACGGCCAGTGATCGTTCTCAATCTCGCGCGCCACCGCCAGCGCCTCGTCTGGGTGGCCCAGGTCAGCCAGCCGTACTGCCAGACTCTCCACCGCCGGTGCTCGCAACCACTCATCCTCAACCGCCCGTGCCACAACCAGAGCCTCCTGCAGCAGATCCTCTGGCAAGAGGCGGGCTAGCAATGCCAGCGCTTCTGCCCGCCAGCCTTCTTCCTCCATCTTCTGGACTTCTGTTAGCGCTTCCTGCAGTGCCTGCTCCGGCAGTGGCAAGTGTGGAACGAGCGCCATCAGTGCATTCACACGGTTGAACCTGTTCTCAACCTCTCGCGCTCTCGCTAGTGCCCCGTTGGGGTCGCCCAGCCCTGCTAGTGCCTCTGCTCCCCACCACTTGTCCTCAATAGCCCACGCCATCGCCAGTGCCTCCTCTAGCAGGAGCTCCGTCAGGTGCGGGGTCAGCTCTCCCAGTGTTCGTGCTCGCAAGTACTCGTCCTCAATCTCCCGCGCTATCGCCAGTGCCTCTTCAGGATGGCCCAACTCAGCCAGTCGGGACGCCATCTCCCCCAACGCCCGTCCTCGCTTGTCCCCCTCGTCGAACACACGCTCCTGCAACTCTGTTCTCAACGCCAGCGTCTCTACCAAGGCCTCCCGCAGCAGCGATTCCGGCAGGTGAGGGACCAGCCTTGCCAATGCTCCCGCTCGCCAGTACTCGTTCTCAATCTCGCGTGCCACCGCCAGCGCCTCGTCAGAGTGGCCCAGGTCGGCCAGTCGCACCGCTAGACTCTCCACCACCTGTGCTCGCAACCGCTCATCCTCAACCATCCGTGCCACAACTAGAGCCTCCCACAGCAGATCCTCTGGCAAGTAGGAGCCCAGCTCCTCCAGCACTCGTGCTCGCGAGTGCTCGCTCTGAATCCCCCGCGCTGCCGCCAGCGCTTCCTGCAATGCCTGCTCCGGATTCGACAGGTGAGACGCCAGCTCCAGCAGCACCGACACCCGTCTCTGCTCGTCCCCAATCGCCCGCGCTGCCGCGAGCGCTTCCTGCAGCGCCTGGTCCGGCTCCGGGAGATGCAACGCTAGTTCCACAAGGGCTTGTGCTCGATCATACGCGTCCCCAACCTCCTGTGCCTGCCCCAGCGCCTCCCGCAATACCTGCTTCGACTGTGGCAGATGAGGAACCAGACCGGCCAGCGCCCGCGCCCGCCAGTACCCGTTCTCGATCTCCCGCGCGGTTGCCAGCGCCTCCTCGGGATGGCCCAACTCAGCGAGCCGGGACGCCATCACTGCCAGTGCCTCTGCCCGTGCCCTTCCCCATCCAATCACCAGTGCCGCCTCCAACGCCTGCTGCAGCAATGGCCGCGAAAGCTGAAGGGCCAACCCCGCCAGCGCCCTCGCTCGCCACCACTCGTTCTCAATCGCCTGCGCTATCGCCAGCGCTTCCTCGTGATGGCTCAACTCAGCCATCCGCAACGCCAGCTCCGCCAGCGCCCGTTCTCGCCAGTACCTGTCCTCAACGGCCCGCGCCGCCGCGAGTGCCTCCCGCAGCAGCGATTCTGGCAGGTGAGGGGCCAGCCCTGCCAGCGCCCGTGCTCGCCAGTACTCGTCCTCAATCGCCCGCGCTATCGTCAGGGCGTTCTGCAATGGCTGCTCTAATTGTGAGATGTGAAGCCCCAGCCTTGCCAGCGCCTTCACTCGCCAGTACTCGCTCTCAATCACCCGCATTACCGCGAGCGCCTCGTCAGGATGGCCCAGCTCAGCCAACCGGCACACCAGCCCCGCCAGTGCCACCGCTCGGGCGTCCTTGTCCTCAATCGCCCGTGCCACTGCCAACGCCTCCCGCAGTAGCGGCTCGGGCAGGCGCGGAGCTATCCCGGCTAGCACGCGCGCCTGCCAGCACCCGTCCTCAGTCTCCCGCGCTGCTACCAGTATTTCCTCAAAGTGGCTTGGCCCTGGCACCCAGGATGCCAGCTCCGCCAGTGCCTGCGCCACCAACTCTGTGACGGCCTCCGAGGTCTCCGTCCACACCGCCATCACCCTGGCATCTAGCTCGTCCTCCGTTAGCAGCCCTCTGCGGTACTGCCGGTTAAGATGCTGTGCCAGTACCCCTGCCTGTCCCAAAGCAACCTCTTTGGTCTCCAGCATGGTTAGGTCCCCTGATCCAATAGTCAGCCCTGGACAGGCCGCACACCAAACCCCGGCTTGTTCGATGATATGTGCCGCCGGGGCCATCTCCTCCGGCAATTCCCGTGCCACCACCAACGCCTCCCCCAAGAGTTGCGAGCGCTTCACCTCCGGCAAGTGCGGCGCTAGCCCTGCCAGTGTCATCACTTGGGGGCTTCCGCCCCACCGGTCTTTCTGGGGCAACTCTCGTGCCACTGCGAGTGCCTTCTCAGAGCAGCCCAGCGCCGCCAAGTGAGAGGCCAACCTTGCCAGCGTCAGGGCCCGCTGCTCTGGCTCCGGCATCTGCCGGGCATAGGCCAGCCCCTGAGCCGGGCTCCACACCCCTTTCTCCACCAGTATGGTCAGCAGCGCAGGTGGGAAGTTGTTGGCCAGGCTGTTGAAAGAAGCAATGATAAGCGAGTACCGGATTTGCAGGCTGATGCTTTGCCCCGCATGTGCGCTGTCGGTAGGGACGTAGGCCTCTTCTACCAGCCGCCAGGCGTGGGCTACGTCGGCCAAGTAGTCGCTCGTATCACCCGTCCCTTCTTTCACGGCGTACCACAGGTTCTCCCACTGCTTACCCACTTGCCATTCCAGGCACAGCAGACAGTGTAAATCGTCCACGCGGTCTGCGCCCTCTAGGTGGGCAACTAGGTGGCGCGGACCATAACCGCCGTGCAGATCCCGCTTCTCCGGCTCCTGGAGTCCCGGCAATCCGGTCTCCAGTCCCCTCCAAGCACGCAGATAATGATCAGCGATGCGAGCGTGACCCTGCTGTTCATCACACCAGAACTCCCTGGCCTGGTCCTGGTCGGTCAGGAAGTCAGCTACGGACCAATGATAGCGCCAGTATCGCTCCTGTTCCCGTAATCCAGGGTCCAGCAACTGGCCCACTTGCTCCAGTCGCCAGTGTGCCTGCCGTTTCGACCACCTCAGGTAGGCTGCTATCTGTTTCAACGAAGCTGGCTCTTGCAGGGCCAGCACAACCTCCATCAGATCTGCACCCCACTCGCCCCACTTCTCCAGCCCCAGGCGAGTGCTCAGCAGATATCGGTAGTATCCGTCGAGCTCGCTTGGTAGCACATGCTGCCCAAGATGAAGGCGGCCCGCAGCGATCTCTGGCAATACCAAGCTCAGATAGAGGAAGTTCCACTCACCCATCTCCCCCAGGTCGTTGACGAATCGCGCTTCATCCCAGCCCGCATCAATGAGGATTCCTACTAGTTGCTTGTTACACTGTAGGATATGGGTCAAATAGTGAGCGACATCCTCCTGGTTCTCGGGGCTCTGGGCCTCGATAGTGACGTGAGGCAGGTCGGCGAAACTGCCCAGGACACTCGGATCGGGACGGCTCGTCAGGACGAAGCGGACCTGAAGCGGTAAGTCGTGCGCCTGTCTCAGGATCTCCACGATATAGGGGCGGCTGACATGAGCAACGGCCTCGTCTAGAGCATCCACCAAGATGACGACTTGCGGCAGTTCTCCTCCCTCATCCAGAGCCCGCAGGGGGAGGCGGATGAGTCGGTCAAAGGCTGTCTCTGGGGGCAAGCCTCGAACCTCCAGGTGCTGGATACTCACTCCGGTGACCTGCCCTCCCTCCATCGACTTGATGGGCTGGGAGACGGTGATGATCACGTTGCGGTCAGGAAACGCTTCTTGCGCTTCCACCAGAGCCTGACCGAAGCCAGGTACGCGATGGGTCAGTTGCACGGCGAGGGACTGGACAAAGCTTAACGGCTCGGTCGTGCCGCCTCGCCCACCGATACAGAGGTGAACGGCGTCTGATATCTGGACGCGCTGCCATAGGTATGCAATGAAGGCGCTCTTGCCGATCCCTGGCTCGCCAACGATGAGAAAGAAATGTGGAGCGTGCGGGTCATCTAGAAACTCACGCACGCACTGGACTAGCCACGCGCGCCCCGTGAAATCGCGGAGTAGTTCGTCAGCAAGCTCGGCGAAGTCCTGCAGAAGGCTCATCTCTCAAACCAGCTCCCGACGCGTTTTCCGGAAACGCCTCCAGCTTTGCCCACGCCTGGGCCGCCGGCGAGGACGACGAAGGGGCAGTCGAGCTCGTCGAGCAGCGCATTCACCTGCTCCACCAGCCACTCGCGCCCGACGAAGTCAGTGGTGTAGAGGGCTACGAGGTCGGGAAATTCGGTGAGTTTGATCTGGACGTTTGTCATCGGGCCTCCACCTTCTTGCAAAAGACCCACCCGCAACCGGTGAAGTCTTTGGTCCGTTCGGCAATCGAGTCCAAATAGTTAATCATCGCTCTACCGCCTTATGTTTCGCCTCGGCCACACTGTCGTTCCAGCCACGAGATGCGCTGGCCGATGGTCAGGATGTAGTCTGCGGAGAAACTGGGATCATCCGGAGCGAGTTGATAGGTCT
>JAUXFI010000213.1 GCA_030620125.1 Anaerolineae bacterium | reverse complement strand
GGCCACCCTTCCCTGCCGTCAGCGGCCTGTGGGGTAAGCCCACCGTCATCAATAACGTCAAGACGCTGGCGACGGTGCCTGTGATCATCAGCCAGGGCGCTGACTGGTACTCTAGCATCGGCGTGGAGGGGAACGCGGGCACGGTCGTCTTTTCTTTGGTGGGCAAGGTAGCCAACACCGGCCTGGTAGAAGTGCCACTGGGCCTCACGCTGCACGACATGATCGAGGACATCGGCGGCGGAGGGTTGGACGGCAAAGCGGTGAAGGCTGTGCAGACCGGCGGGCCATCCGGTGGCTGCCTGCCGGCCCGCCTGTTCGACCTGCCCATCAGTTACGAGACGCTGACCGAGGCCGGTTCCATCATGGGCTCCGGCGGCATGGTGGTGATGGACGAGGACACCTGCATGGTAGATGTGGCTCGCTACTTCCTGGCCTTCACCATGGCCGAGTCGTGCGGCAAATGCACGCCCTGCCGCGAGGGCACGCGCTACATGCACGAGATCCTCACCCGTATCGTCAAGGGTGAGGGGACACCGGAGGATCTGGAATTACTGGAGGAGATAGCCGAATGGGTCAAGGTGGCGTCACTGTGCGGGCTGGGCCAGACTGCGCCCAACCCCGTGCTCTCCACACTGCGTTACTTCCGCGACGAATACGAGGCACACGTGATGGAGAAACGCTGCCCGGCTGGCGTCTGCCGCGCGCTGATCCGGCTCACCATTCAACCCGAACTGTGTACCGGCTGCGGCCTCTGCCTGCGCGAATGTCCGGCGGGGGCTATCAGTGGGGAGAAGAAAGAGCCGCACGTCATTGACCAGGAACTATGCACGCACTGCCGTATCTGCTACGACGTCTGCCCCGTGGGGGCCATCAAGATCGTGAGGTGAGGCTGTGGTCAATCTAATCGTAAATAGACAATCTGTGACCGTGCCCGATGGCGCGACTGTGTTGCAAGCGGTGCGCGCCGCCGGGGTGGAATTGCCCACGCTCTGCCATCACGATGGACTGGCCCCCTACGGCGCGTGCCGGCTGTGTATGGTGGCGATCACTGAACCTCACCAAGCCCTCATCGCATCCTGTGCCTATCCGGTGGCAGAGGGAATGATGGTAGAAACGGACGCGCCGGAGGCAGTGGCCGCCCGCCGTATGGCGCTAGAGTTCCTCCTCAGCCGCTGCCCGCAGTCCGATGTGATTCGGGAATTGGCCGCCGGGGAAGGTGTGACCACTTCCCGTTTCGGCGAGCCTCCGCCGGAGCGGGCCGACGAATTGTGTATGCTGTGTGGCCTGTGCGTGCGCGTCTGCCGCGAGGCGATAGGCGCAAACGCCATCTCTTTCGTCGGGCGGGGGATGGAGCGCAGGGTGGGCACTCCCTTCGACGTACAGTCCGACGCCTGCATCGGCTGTGGAGCGTGCGCCGAAATCTGTCCCACCGGTGCGATCCAGATCGAGGACCGGGGCAATAAGCGCATCCTGCACACCTGGAACACCACGGTCGAGTTGCACGCTTGCCCCGAGTGTGGGCGCTTCTTCGCCCCCGAACCGACCGCCTTCCTCAAGGAAATGTTGCCCGAGGCGACGGACGTGTGGGCCTTGTGCCCAGAGTGCCGCCAACGTCGCGCGGCCCGTCAGTGGTTGGAGGTTAGCGGTTAGCGACTATCCGCTTGCACGCGCGTTCAGGAACAAATCGGATGCCACGCACCTCACGGGTGCGTGGCATTTCTGTGCCAATCGCCACCCCACCCCACTGGCGCACCAGCCAATGCGGTGATAAAATAGCAATGTCGCCGAGCAACAAAAGTAGTTGACCGAAAGGAGTCACGATATGACACAGCCTACAATCCAGGACAGGGCATCCGCTATCTGGGTGAGCATCTGGGAACTGGCAGGTGAACAGTGGCCGCCACGCAGCGTTCCGGCCGCCTGGCGCGTGTATGAGCGTCTAAAGGAGGCGCTCGTTGGCGCTGGCGTGACAGAGGCGCAGGCGATAGCCTTTGCCGACGACTTTTTCTTCAGCACAGCAAGCTGGGGCGACCTCACGCTAGTCGAGAATCACAGGCACGCCATTGACGCGTTGACCGTCGCGCTACTCGACTCTGAGCTTGTGAGACTGAGTGAGGAATAATCACTGGCGCACCCTGCCCGATTGTGTTACAATGCGCCACTATGGATCTCCTCACTGGACTCAATCCCCAACAGCAAAAAGCAGTCACCTCCTCCGACGGCCCTGTGCTGGTTCTGGCCGGGCCGGGCAGCGGCAAGACTCGCGTGCTCACCCACCGCGTCGCCTGGCTGGTGTTGGAGCTGGACGTCGCCCCCTGGCGCATCATGGCGGTCACCTTCACCAACAAGGCCGCCCGCGAGATGCGGGAGCGGCTGGAAGAGCTGCTCGGCCCTGCCCGCGCCCGCAGCCTGACGCTGGGCACTTTCCACGCCACCTGCGCCCGTATCCTGCGCCGCGAAGCCGAGGCCGCCGGTATCCCCCGCGACTATGCCATCTGTGACACCGACGACCAACTCCGCCTGGTCAAGCAGGCCATCCGTGACCTGGACCTGGACGACAAGCGGTATCACCCCCGGGCGGTACACACCGCTATCTCTCGCGCCAAGAATGAACTGGTCACGCCGGAGACGTACTTTACCGGCTCCTACTACGGCGAGGTTGTCAAGCGCATCTACGAGCGCTACCAGGCGTTGCTGGCGACCAACAGCGGGCTCGACTTTGACGACCTGCTGATGATGACGGTGCGCGCGTTCGCTCAGAACCCGGACGTACTGGCAAAGTATCAAGAGCGCTACCGGCACATCCTGGTGGACGAGTTCCAGGACACTAACCAGGCGCAGTACATGCTGCTGCAGCAACTTTCGGGGCGGCACTATAATCTCTTCTGCGTCGCCGACGAAGATCAATCTATTTACGCGTGGAGGGGCGCTGACTCCCGCAACATCCACCGGTTACGGGACGATCACCCCGACCTCGTGACCATCCTCCTGGAGCAGAATTACCGCTCCACCCAGACCATCCTGGACGCCGCGCACGCCGTCATCCGCCACAACCCCGACCGCACTAACAAATCGCTCTCCACGCGGCGGGGGCGCGGGCCCAAAATCGTCGTTCGCGAGACCTACGACCAGGATGACGAGGCCCGCTTCGTCGTGGACAGCATCGCCCAACTGGCCCTCCCCCCCTCCCAGGGG
>JAUXFI010000209.1 GCA_030620125.1 Anaerolineae bacterium | reverse complement strand
GATGAGCGAACCGCCGCAGTGGCAGGCCCCGTCCGCTCCAGGGCCAGGGGTTGGCCCACAGGTCACTCCTGCGCCGGTATACCAGGCGCCGGCAGCCTATGGCCAGCCTACCAAGGACAAAGCCATCGCCTACGTTCTGGAAATCGTGCTGCTCGGTCTGGGGTGGATCTATGCCGGCGAGACGGGAACCGGGATAGCCATTCTGGTGAGTTGGATCATCGTGGGCCTGGTGATAGGCATCACAATAGACCTCGCTACAGGCGGGTTCGGTTGCCTATGCACTGTGCCCCTGGCGATCCTTGCTTACGTGCTCTCGCTGACTCAGTTGAGCAAGTACATAAAAGCCCGACCTCACATTTTTCGGTAGTATCTGCGACCTGATTCAGCCAATGAGAAGAAAGAAAGGAGTACGATAAATGATCTGCCCATCGTGTGGAAACGAGAATCGCCCTGGAGCGCGCTTCTGTGCCCGGTGTGGCACGCCGTTGGAGGAAGCGCCTCCTCCCCAGCCGCTAAAGTCCCAACCAGCAGCGATGCCAGTCGAACCGGCCGGCCCTGCGATGGTGGGCGGCCACGGTGACACGACCCAGGTGGCCAGCAAGGTCGGCCTATTCGGCGGCCACGGCCTGATCACCGTCGGTGCGCTGATCGCGTTATTCGCCTTCATGCTGCCCTGGGCCTCGTGCAGCGGCATCAGGCTCAGCGGCCTCGACATTGTTACCCAATCCTCCCAGTATGGCGGTGATGCCTCGTGGACGTTCCTGGCTTTGGTGCCCCTGGGATCGCTGGCGCTGCTGGCGCTGGGTATCGCCGGCCTGGTGGTGAACCTGTTGGACAAGTCGTTGCCGGTCAACCTGGCCCGCCTGGCACCTTTCCTGCCCCTTCTAGCCGTCCTGCCCGGACTGTGCGGCTGCTGTCCTTCGTACGCCTTCTTCTGGAATATCCAGAACGCCCGCTCAGACCCCAATAGTTACGGCCTCGGTATGCTGGTCCAAATCGAATATGGCTTCTGGTTTACGCTGTTCGGATTGGGGCTGTCTTTCATCGGCATCGTCGCCGCACTGGTGGGAGGGCTGGCAGCTCAACGGCGCGCGGCTTCGACATAGGTGCGACGCACTTCAAAAGTGCGTCGCACCTGAAAATGGAGGTTACTTATGCCTGGAGAAGTACAACTGACCGTCCAGACCAACAAAACGACGTTCCCCGCCACCGGAGGCCAGCAATTGGCTTATGTGCTCATCGAGGCCATGCCCACTGAGGCGGTCGCCAACGTTCAGATGCCGCTAAACTTTAGCCTGGTGCTCGACCACAGCGGTTCGATGAGCGGGGCCAAACTCGCCAATCTTAGAGAGGCGGCCAAACTGGCGGTAGACCGCATGGGGCCGCAGGATCTGGCCTCTATCGTCATCTTTGACGACAAAGTGAAAGTGATTGCACCCAGCCAGCCGGTCACCGACCCGGCGGGACTCAAACGACAGATCGAGCGCATCCGCGACGGGGGCGGCACCGAAATATCGCGCGGTATGCGCAAGGGGTTGGAAGAACTGCGCAAGGGGTTGAGCCCCGGCAGGGTCAGCCGCATGCTCCTCCTGACCGACGGGGAGACCTTTGGCGACGAGGACGTGTGCCACCGGCTGGCTTCAGAGGCCGGAGGAGAGGGTATCCCTATCACCGCGCTGGGCCTGGGCGAGGAGTGGAACGACCAACTTTTGGACGACGTCGCCGCGGCCAGCAATGGCACCTCCGACTTTATCCCGGAGGGTCAGCCTGACGCTATCCTGCGCACATTCGAGGCCTGTGTGCGGACGGCCCAGGCCACCGTCGTGCAGAACGCGGAGATGATCCTGCGGCTGGTGCCCGGCGTGATGCCCCGCGCCGTCTGGCGGGTGACGCCGCTGATCGCCAAACTGGGCCACCGTGCCCTTTCGGACCGCGACGTCCAAATCACGCTGGGCGATATGGACCGCGAGCAGGGACAAAGCGTGCTTATCGAGATGCTCATCCCACCCCGCCAGCCCGGCACCTACCGCATCGCCCAGGCCGAGGTGAGTTACGACGTGGCGGCCACCGGCCTGGCCGGTGAAAAGGCCAAAACCGACGTCATCCTGAATTTTACGGCCGATCCGGCTCAGGCGATGCAGACCAATCCCTACGTGATGAACATTGTCGAAAAGGTGACGGCGCACAAATTGCAGACGCGGGCGCTGGACGAAGCAGCGGTGGGCAACATTGCCGGGGCGACGCAAAAACTCCGTGCCGCTGCCACTCGTCTGCTGGAATTGGGCGAGGATGAACTGGCTCAGACAGCGATGGAGGAGGCCGAGCGGTTGGAGCAGGGCGAAGGGCTCTCGGCTGCTGGCACGAAGAAACTGCGCTACGAGACGCGCAAGTTAACTCAGAAACTGGTAGATTAGTAGATTGGGAAACTGGTCACCACGCAAAGCGTACCAATGTACCAATCTACCAATTTACCAAATTTACCAAATCAAGGAGGAAAGCCATGCCTGTATGTCCAAATTGTGGTTCGCAGCAGCCTGATGGGGCTGCCTTCTGTGATGATTGTGGTGCGTCATTGGGAAAAGTGGCGCCAGCAGTAATGCCGCCCGCTGCCGCTCCGATGCAGCCCACTCCTACCGCTGTGGTCGCTACCTGTCCCATCTGTGGCGCACCGATGACACCCGGTGAGGCCTTCTGTGATAGTTGTGGCGCGGCTTTGGGCGCGGCGGCTCCCGTCTCGCCGCCGCAGGCCGCCGCCCCGCCTGTTCCGGCGGCGGTCCCCGCTCCAGCGCCGGCTGGCGTGCCAGTCTGCCCCAGTTGTGGCGCTCAACTGGAGCCGGGCAGCAAATTTTGCGACATGTGCGGCACGCCGGTAGGTGCAGTCGCGCCGCCGGTACCACTGCCCATGCCCGCGCCAACTCCGCTTGCACCGACCCCGCCGGTGGCTCCCACGCCCGCGCCAGTCTATCCTGCTGTGGCGGCCGTCCCGGGCCGTCTGGTCGTGCAGGGCACCAACGCCACACTGCCCTTTCCGCCCGGCAAGACCGAGATTTTCATCGGGCGAGAGGACCCGGTCAGCGGCGTCTTTCCCGAGGTTGACCTGACCGACCACGGCGGGGACGAGGGGGGAGTCTCCCGGCGGCACGCCCGTATCTTTGGCCAGGGCGCCCAGGTCTTGATCGAGGACCTGAACAGCACCAACTACACCTACGTCAACAAGCAAAAGTTGACGCCGGGGCAGCCGCAGCCGCTCAACAGCGGGGACGAGGTGCGGGTTGGGCGGGTGAAACTCTACTTTTATTCTGCATAGTGTGTTGCGTGGTGCGTGTCGCGTAAGGCGGGCTTTCTGCTCAACGAAGCCCAGTGAGTTTGCGCTGTCTGGCGACGGAAGCACAACCAGCATCGAG
>JAUXFI010000158.1 GCA_030620125.1 Anaerolineae bacterium | reverse complement strand
TCCCCCTGCTGGCGATATGCCGGGGGATCCAGATAGTCAACGTCGCTGCCGGGGGGACGCTCATCCAGGACATCCCCACCCAGGTTCCCAACGCCCTCTCCCACAGCAGCGTCGCTGGCCGGCCCACGAGCTCTATTGCCCATACAGTCGAGGTGGCGGCGGGTAGCTGGCTGGCTGCGCTGGCCGAGGATGGCGAGTTGGGCGTGAACAGCGCCCATCACCAGGCGGTCAAGGTCGTGGGCGCGGGCCTGGTCGTCACCGCTCGCGCTCCCGATGGTATCATCGAGGGGCTAGAATCACCCGACCATCCCTTCTGTGTCGGTGTACAGTGGCATCCCGAGGTGCTGGTCGAGAGCCATCCCGTGATGCGCCGCCTCTTCGAAGGACTGGTCGAGGCAGCGCAATCCAGATGCCGGTGATGCGCCCTCACTGCCCGCTGATCATTGCCGTGCTGTTGACCCTGACGGCGTGCGCAGTTCCGCTGACACCAACACCGACGCCAACTCCCACACTCACACTCACTCCCACACCCACACTCACTCCTAGTCCCACCCTCACCCCCAGCCCCACCTTCACTCCCACCCCCGTGCCCACCCCCACGCCGGTCACCAGTCCCATCCGCACCCCTATTTCCGCTGCTGACCAGTCCCTCTCAGATCTGCTGACCGAGCCGCCGCCCCGCCCCTTCGACTACACCGTGGTCAACCCCGAGCCACCGCGCCGGGTTCCCAACGCCACCCGTGCCTTCTGGGTTACCGACGGCACGACCGGGGAGCAGCGAGAAACACCAGCTCGCCTGCGCGTGCAGACCGAGCACGTCGCCATGTGGGTCGAGGAGGGAGTGTGGCACGACGTGCGGCAGTTGGAGGAGGCGGCGACTTTCTTCGAGACGCAGGTCTACTCTGCCACCCGCGCCGCCTTCGGCTCCGAATGGACGCCGGGGGTGGACAACGACCCGCACATCCACGTCCTGCACGCCACCGGCCTGGGCGAGGGCATGGCCGGCTACACCTCCAGCGCCGACGAGTTCCCCCGCGACCTGTACCCCTTCTCCAACGAAGCCGAGATGATCACCGTCCACGCCGATTTCGTCGAAGCGGCAAGTCCCGCCCACCACGCCCTGCTGGCCCGCCAATTCCAACGCCTCATCCAGTGGAACCACGACCGCAACGAGGAGCGGTGGGTGAAGGAGGCCCTGGCAGAACTGGCCATCCGGCTGAACGGGCTTGATCCGGGCGAGCCAGAACGAGCCTACCTGGAACACCCTGACACGTCGCTCACCGCCTGGGACGACGAAGAAAATGCAGCCCACAGGGGGGCAGCCTACCTCTTCGCCACCTACTTCCACGAGCGTTTTGGCGACGAGGGCACGCGGGCATTGACAGCCCAGCCGCTCAACGGAGCCGCCGGTTTCGACGCGGCGCTGGCCGAACTGGACGCTGGCCTTACTTTCGAGTACCTGTTCGCCGAGTGGTTGGCAGCCAACTACCTGGACAGCGAGCCGGAGACGGACGATCCCCACTACGGCTACGCCACCCTGCACCTGAAACGCCCGGCAGTCATCCACGCGAGCGACCTGATCACGACGGCGTCATCCGTCCAGCAATTCGGCGCGGACTACCTTCTACTCCGGGGCGACGACGACCTCCACGTCCAGTTCACCGGCGCGACTGCGACTCCCCTGCTAGACCTGCTCCCCCACAGCGAGCGCTATTTCTGGTGGTCGAATCGCGCCGACGAGTCGCTGACTACGCTCACACGCACCTTTGACCTCTCCAACACCGAGCAGGCGACGCTGACCTATTGGACGTGGTACGACATCGAGCCAGACTACGACTATGCCACCGTCGAGATCAGCACTGACGGCGGTGAGCAGTGGCAGATACTAACCACGCCCTCCGGCACGGACGCCGACCCCCACGGCAACAATCCGGGCTGCGGCTACACCGGGCGCAGCGAGGGCTGGGTGCAAGAGGAAGTGGATCTGACCCCCTGGGTCGGGGGCGAGGTACTGGTGCGCTTTGCGTACCTGACCGACGGAGCGATCACCGGGGCCGGCTTCGTCCTCGACGACGTTGCCATTCCCGAGATCGGCTACGCCTACGACGTAGAGGCGGGAAAAGACGGGTGGGAAGCGGCGGGCTTCGTGCGCAGCGACAACCTCGTGCCCCAGCGCTACCTGGCGCTCCTGATCGGGCTGGGCGACACCATCACCGTCGAGCAGTTGGCAGTAAAAGACGATCAGACAGCGGAGTGGACAGTGCCGTTGGGTAGCGAGGACTGGCGCGAGGCGGTACTCGTGCTCTCCGGGCTGGCTCCCGTCACCACCCACCCGGCACTCTATGAACTGACGATTGACAAGTAGACAAGTGCCTGCTCAGGCTACCCTCCCGCAGGTTGCGATTTGCTGTACTCGCAGGCTTGCATAGCCGGTGGGACGTGCTTTTGCGTTGAAAACCCGTCCCAACCTGCGGGAGGTTGACCGACCAGTGCGGCTACTCCTGGGGCTGTTCGGGCGCAGTCTCAATAGTGACGGGGGCGCCGCGCTTGAATGCCTCGAGTTGGGTTTCCAGTTCGACCCGGCGAGCGGCGGCGGCCCGCCTGCCCTCTTCAATCAACCCTTGCGCGCGGGTGCGCACCCGCTCTTGCAGTTCCGCGCCTGAATAAGGGGCCAACAGTATCGCGGCCGCAACCCCAACCACGGCCCCAGTCAACAATCCAGCCAAGAAATTGGTGAACTTTTGCATTGCCTTCATCTCCTTGAATATTCGATCTCGTGGACATTATACACTACGTTGCGCCAGTGGCAAAGTTGCCGCCATCCGCCTGCGACGAAGAAAGACGCGCGGTGTGTAAAGGAGCGCAAAAATGAACAGAAAGCGATTCGTCATTCTTGCTCTGCTGGTCAGCCTGGCGGCGACGTCGGCTCTCGGTGCTGCCCAAACCCGCGCGGCTCGCCTTCACACACTCAGCCAGGAAAACGGCGGCAATCGGTTCACTTTTGCGGTCACTGCCGATATGAGAAATTTCTCTGGGCCAGGCCAGTACGATACCCAACAGTATTTCAGGGGAGCCTGCGAGGCAATTGCCGCTGTGGGCAGAGGCGCTCTTATGGTCAGTCCGGGCGACATTGACCCGCCCGCCGGCGTGAAGTGGACGATCGAGCAATACATAGACCAGGACTACCTGTGGTATCCGGTGGTGGGCAACCACGAGATCGAGACAGCGGCGGATATGGAGTGGTTGCGCGCTTACGACTATGATCCCAATGGCAGTGATCCTCCCAATATCGTGAACACCGGCCCACCACGTTGCCAGGAGACCACCTATTCCTTCGACTATGGCAACGCGCACTTTGTAGTGCTCAACGAGTACTGCGACGACGTCAGTGACACGCACACGGATGGCGACGTGGTTGACGTCCTGTACAACTGGCTGGTCGCTGACTTGGACGCCACGGACAAGACGCACGTTTTCGTCTTTGGTCACGAACCCGCGTATCCTCAACCCGACGCCAATAATGGCAGGCTGCGTCACCTGGGCGACAGCCTGGACGGGCACCCGGCCAACCGTGACCGCTTCTGGGACCTGTTGGAGTCCAAAGGCGTCACCGCTTACGTATGCGGACACACGCACAACTATAGCGCCGTCAAAATAGATGGTGTCTGGCAATTAGACGCTGGACACGCCCGTGGGCAGGGAGACCCCGGTGCCCCAAGCACTTTTATCTTGATTCACGTGAACGGTGGTATCGTCACATTCGAGACCTATCGAGATGATGCCAGTGGTGGCCCTTATACCCTCATGCACAGAGGGACTCTCGCGGGGAGACTTGCCTATCTGCCGGTGGTGATGCACGCTCATCCCTAGTCCGGCAGACCGCAGGATCGCGTTACGCTTCACGGTTGCCCCTGGCACAACAACGGAGGTTGCTACTCAGGCGGGAGAACCCTTGCGAAGGTTTGGTGAGAACTTGCTGGCCAAAAGCATCTTTGCCTACCAAAAGTTGCCCCGGCGACAAGGCCATTCGCAACCTTCGCAAGGATGACTGAATAGTTACCAATGGAGGAAGCAAAAATGCACACAAGCCGTCTCTCTCGTCTGATCGAACAAGCCAACGCCCACAGGCTCGACGCGCTGGCGCTGGTGCCTGGCCCCAACCTATTCTACCTTACCGGGCTCTCCTTCCACCTCAGCGAGCGTCCCATCGTCGCTCTGTTTCCCGTGGAGCGTCCACCGGCCATCGTCCTGCCCGCGCTCGAAGCGGTCAAAGTCGAGCGCACGACCATCGTGCTGGAGACGTTTCCCTACACCGACCAGGAGGGGCACACACCGGCCTTCCAAAGCGCCTGCGCTGCGCTGCGGTTAGGCGACTGCACCATCGGCGTGGACCCCCTGCGGATGCGGCTCATAGAAGTGCGGCTGCTGGAGCGCTACGGTGCGGGCTGCCGACTCGTCCCCGCCGAGGATGCGCTGACAGAACTGCGCCTACGCAAGGACGAGCACGAGTTGGGGCAGATGCGGCAGGCCATCGCCATCACCGAGGCCGCGCTGCGGACGACAATGCGCCAGGTGAAAGCCGGAATGACGGAGCGCCAGGTCGCCGCGCTGCTGACGCTTGAAATGCTAAAGGCCGGCGGGGAGGGAATGGCCTTCTCGCCCATCGTCGTGGCCGGCCCCAACGCTGCCTCCCCCCACGCCACGCCTACCGAGCGCCCTATCCAGCCCGGCGAAACCATCATCGTGGACTGCGGCGCAACCGTGGGCGGCTACGCAGCCGACATCACCCGCACCTTCGCCATCGGTGAGTTGGAGCCGGAACTGGCCCAGGTCTTCGAGATCGTGCGGGCGGCCAATGCAGCCGGACTGGCGGTCGCTGGGCCGGGCGTGCCCGCCGAGGAGGTGGACCAGGCCGCGCGGGCAGTGATCGAAGATGCAGGGTACGGCGACTACTTTATTCATCGCACAGGCCACGGCCTGG
>JAUXFI010000076.1 GCA_030620125.1 Anaerolineae bacterium | reverse complement strand
AGAGGAAGCCAGGTAGCGGGCTGACGCAGTTCGGGGTCGGCCAGCATAGCGAAGGCGTAGATGGCCGCCGTGGTGACGTAGGCGGCGACGAACAGGAATCGCTCACCGACCGGCGGCCGACGGGTGGAGGGGGCGTCGTCTACGATAGAAGCAGGCTGGGGAGTGTTCATTGCTTACATACTCTTCCACGCTTCAGCACGTCCAATGTCTCTCGTAGCGCGGTGCGATCCATCTCTCCCCGGCGCTCGGGTCGTAAGCGTTGGCCAACGATCCGGCTGCTCCGCCGCGCACGATTGTCACCTATGGGCTGGCCCAGCCCAGGGGGCGTGGACAGGATGCCAAAGGCTGTGCATCGCTCACCCGTACCAGGTTGTCTCGCTGGTGATTATACCACATCCATTGTTACACGCTAGTGTGTGAAGTGTAGGCTTGTAGGCTTGCTCCTGGCAAGTGTCCAAAGCGCGCGGCCCAACATTGACGCTATCTTTACTTGTGTTATACTATTACTATAACGAGACTTTGTCATTCTGAGGAGCGGAGCGACGAAGAATCTCATTTTACAGAGATGAATTGCCAGCCAGCAACGAGATTCTTCGCTCCCTTTGGTCGCTCAGAATGACACAGGATTGTGAAGTCTCGTTGTAGTACTATGCAGGCAAAATCCACTTGAGGAGACCGATGCGATGGTAGCCAAAGACCTGCTAAAGATCCTGCGCTGTCCCTACTGCGTCAGCGGGGAGACCCGCAAGCCCGGCGACGACCCCGGCCAACTGGAACTGATCCGCGACTGCTGGCTCGTGTGCCAGGAGCCCGATTGCGGCCGCAAGTACCCCATCCGCGATGACATCCCTGTGATGCTCATCGAAGAGGGAGATAAATGGGTCAACGTGGCTGCCGGGGACCTGCCGATCCCGCCGCCAGCCGAGTAGCTTTATGTTCCAGTGGCGGGTGATCCTGCTGGCAGCACTGGCCGTGCTGCTGCTGCTGGGTGGGCTATTGGCCCTGATCCTACCCGATCCTTACGAGGGGCCGGTGCTCTACCGCTTCGACGAGCAACACTCCATCCGCGCCTTCGATGGCCTGGGAGTGGCGCTACTGGCACTGGGATGCGCCGTCGCCTGGGGCGCTGGCGCTGTGTGGCAGCGACGTATGTATGCTTCCTGACCAGTCCGGCACCTACGTCTTGATTCTGAGACTGTCACATCCCGCAACTGTCGGTGTTGGGCGACTGGGCCAATTCCAATTCCCGGCCGGCTGGTATGCCTACGCTGGCAGTGCTCACGGGCCAGGCGGACTGGCTGCCCGTCTTGCGCGACATCTGCGTTCACCCAAGCCCCTGCACTGGCACGTGGACTATCTGCGAGCCTGTGCCAGGCCCGTCGAAATCTGGTACGCAGTCGGCGCCCGGAAGCAGGAGTGTGCCTGGGGCCAGGTGCTATCCAGTCTCCCCGGCGCTTTTATTCCCGTGCCCCGCTTCGGCGCTTCCGATTGCCGCTGCCCATCTCATCTGATCCACTTCTCCACGCCCCCGGACCTGGCAGCCTTCACTCGCGCTGTGGACGAACCCATATCGTGGGAGAGGCCGAATGTCTGACGCACTCGAGGTATTTCTGGACAGCATCGCCGCTGGCGACGATGCCCGCACCGAGGAGGCCGCGCTGGCCCTGGGCTGCCTGGGCGATGCAGCACTTGCCCCGTTGCGCGACTTGCTGGCCGACCCCGACCCCGACCGCCGCTGGTGGGCCGTCCGCGCCCTGGCTGCCGTCGGCGTCCCCGCCGCGCGGGGATTGCTCATCACCGCCCTGGCTGATCCTGATCCCGACGCGCGCGCCTGCGCCGCTCAGGGACTGGGAGAACTGCGCGTGAGCGAGGCTGTGGGCGAACTGGCGTCTTGCCTGGCCGACCCCAGCCCCTTCGTCTCCCGCATCGCCTCCGATGCGCTGGCCCGCATTGGAGCACCCGCCGTCCCAGCCCTCATCGCCGCGCTGCAGGAGGGAGAGGTACTGGCACGGGCAGGGGCAGCCCGCGCCCTGAGCGCCATCCAGCCCGAAGACGCTATCCCTGTCCTCTGCGCCGCCCTCGACGACCCCAGCGCCATCGTCACTCACTATGCGGAACAAGCTCTGGAGCGAATGGGGGTGGGCCTGGTACTCTTCCAGCCCTGAACCTGCCGCGCCGGCGGCACGTAGGGGGAGTTTCTCGGCAGTCGTTCGGCCACCCTTGCGAAGGTTTGTGAGCAGGTTTCAAGCCAAGAACGTCTTTGGCCAGCGAAATTAACCTTGTTGCCGGTACTATTCGCAACCTTCGCAAGGGTTTCCTTCCCAGGCTCCCGAACACTTGCGTTTCTCGTGATCGCGCTCAGGCATCCTTGAGCGACACGATGTAATCGAGAAAGTTGGAGCCGTAGGGGTTGCCGGGCCACAGCAGTTCCTCGTAGTCGTAACTCTCCCATCCATAATCAGCGCCGATAGTGAACATTGTTGCGCCGATGACGTAATCATCCTCGCGCAACTTTGTGTCGTACCAGATCATCTCGTCCACGTAACGCTCCTGCCAGGGACCATCGCCGGGCGGGCCGCCCAACACCGGGTCAAGGCCGCTCTCGGTGATCACCAGCGGGACGACCTCGTCGCGTGGGATGAGGAAATCGCGGTAGAGGTAACGATAACGCCCGGTCAGGACGCCTCGATCCTCGTAAGATGGCTGATTCTCCGTAGGCTCACCCCAGCGGTAATCCGTCACCGGCCAGTTGTACTCGTGCAACGCCAGGACGTGGCCTTTCTCTTTAGCCCGCGCAAAGACCCCCGTCTCAACGATGGCCTCCCACTCGTGCCACTGAGGCACGCCGGTGCTGTAGGAGAAGAGCGCCAGTTTGTAACCGTTGTCCTCGGCGATGTTCATGGTCTCAATGAAGAACTGCGCCAGCCAGACGTGTCCCTCTATGCTGGACGGGTCGTTCTCGTTCAGCACCTCCCAATAGTCCACGACGTCCTTCTCATACTTCCAGTGCGGCATGTGCTGGCTCATCACATCGGCCGCCTTCGCCGCCGGGTCGCCGCTGGCGTCCACCGCCTGCGGTTCGCCCCAGCGAGCGACCGTGACTGTCTCAGGCGAAACCTCCTTTACCCGTCGCAGGTATGCGAATTCGCCGAGTGCTTTCACCAGCGCCACGTGAGCGCCAGCGTCGTGCACGTCCCGCGCGAAATCGAATGCTCTATTGGGATGTATTGTGTGCAGGCCGAGTTTGGAGGGGCCGTGGGCCAGAGGTCGCTGACCGGAGACGAAGGGAAGGTATATGTGGTGATCAAAATCATCCTCAGCAGCCGGGGGTTCAGGCATCACCTGCGCGCCTGTGGCCTGCGCCGGCGGAGTCGCAGCGTCCAGAAATCGCTGGGTCAGGGCAGTGATACCTAGCGTTGCCGCTCCCCTGAGAAACTTGCGCCGGTTGACTGATTTTCTGTGCTTTAGCCCCATCGAAGCCCCATCACTCTGCATCCAAAGCGCGGCGGATGGCCTTCGCCAGCGCGTCTACTTCGACGGGTTTCTGGATAACGTCCAGAATCCCCATTTCCCTCAGTTCCTGCACATCCTCGGCCAGTGTATAGCCGGTGACGGCTAACGCCTTCAGGTGAGGGTTCATCTTGGTCAGTTTCTGGACCAACTCCTTGCCACCCACCCCTGGCATCACCATGTCGCTCAGTACGAGCCTGATCTCGTCACTGTGTTGCTCAAAGATAGTCAGTGCCTCTTGGCCATCCGCCGCCTGCAGCACCCGGTAGTTCAGCATCTCCAGGCTATCCACCAGCGCCTCCCGCGCGGCAGGGTCGTCCTCCACCACCAGGATCGTTTCCCCATGCCCCTCCGCCGAGGCTGCTATCTCCAGCGCCGGCAGTTCCACCTGGGGCACCGGCAGAGCAGGCAGATAAAGAGTAAAAGCCGTCCCGCGCCCCACCTCGCTCTCCACGCCAATGTATCCCTCGTGCTGCGTCACGATGCCATACACCTGTGCCAGTCCCAGCCCGCTGCCCTGGCCGGGCGCTTTGGTAGTGAAGAAAGGCTCGAAAATGTGCGGCAGAACCTCGGGCGGGATGCCTGTCCCGTTATCCGAGACGATCACCTGCACCCACGCTCCCGGCGACATCTCGTGCAGAGGGGGCGGCTCGCCGGGCTCGACCTGCAACTGCGCCAACTCGATGCGCAGTTTCCCGCCCTCGGGCATGGCATCGCGGGTGTTGAGGGCCAGGTTCACGAACACCTGCTGCATGCGCGTCGGATCGGCGTTCACCACATAGTCGTCCGATCCGTACGCCAGTTCCAACTTTACGTTCTCTGGCAGAGTGCGCCCCAGCATCTTGAGCAACTCTTTCAAGAAGGGTACCAGGTTCAGGGGATGCCGTTCGAGTATGGAGCGGCGGCCAAAGTCCAGGATCTGCTGGGTCAGGTTGGCCGCGTGCCGGGCCTGCTGGTGGATCGTCGCCAGCCGCTCGCGGTTGCGGGACGATAGGTCCGACGCTCGCAACAACATCTGGGCGTACAGGACGATCACGGCCATAATGTTGTTAAAGTCGTGGGCGATGCCAGCGGCCAGTTGCCCCACCGCCGCCAAGCGGTCGTGCAACTGGATGCGTTGCTGGACCTCCCGCTCATGGGTCACATCCCAGATGAGCAGCACCCATCCCTCTGCCTGGGTCTCTGTCCCCATAGGCTTGGCTGTCACCCCGAAGAGCCGCCGGGGCGGCCCGACGACCTCCAGTTCGCGCCACAGCCCATCAGGAGAGAATTGTGCCAGTTCATCCACCGGCCAGTCGGCCAGATAGGTCAACACATCGCCTACGTGACTGGCGGACGGCCCGGCAGCACCCGTAAGGGCGAGAAGATAATTCTCCGCCACCGGGTTGACTAGCAGGATACGTCGCTCGGCGTCGAGCAAGAGCACGCCCTCGGGCAGGTGTTCCACCAGGGCCTCCAGCCGCTGCTCCTCGGTTTCCAGAGCCGCGCGCAGGCGCGCCTGGTGCATAGCCACGGCGACCTGGTCGGCGACCTCGCGAGTGATATCCACGTGTTCGGGGGCAAAGGCGTTGGGGCTTTCTGCCCCCAGTGCCAGGACGCCAATCAGTTCGCCACCGGCAATGAGGGGCACGGCGACGTAGGAGCGCACCCCGGCAGCCTGCGCGGCTCGAATCACTGGTGGCGGCTGGGAGCCTTGTCCTGAGCCTGCCGAAAGAAGAGCCAGGACATCCTCCTCTACGAGGACCTTGCCCTGCCGGAGTGCCTCGATGCCCACGACGCCCTCAATTGAAAGGCGCGTTCCCGTCCCCAACCCAACCTCGTCGTTGACGTGCACGGCAAACAGGATAGCCTCCTGGGCCTCAAAGTCGAACATCACGACGATGCCCCCCAGGCAGGGTATCAGTCGCCGGATGTGGCGCAGGGCAGCCTGGGCGATCTCTTCCGGTGACCAGGCGGCTAGGATGGCTCCGTCAATCGCGCGTAGGGTTCTCAACCGTTCGGCATACCGCTGCAGGGCCTTATTTGCACGTTTGCGCTCTTCCTCCATCTGTTTCTCTTTTGTCACGATTTTTGCACAGCCCACCGTTCCTATGAGATCGCCGTTTCTGTCCCAAAAAGGAGACTTGTAGACATCGAGGAAGATGAACGCTCCTTTGACATTACCGAACTTGTCAAATCTCTGCGGTTTCTTGGTCTCCAGAACGGCTAAATCGGAACCAGTACACGTCTCGCCGAATGTATGATAGTCAGGGTTCTCGGGATGGGACTCTTTTTCCCTGTTGGCAAAATAGATATCCGTTTTTCCAATTGGCTCATCGGTATCTTTGGCATTGAGTAAAACATCACAACAAGCCTTGTTCGCAAAAACAAACTTGCCCTCCAGGTCTTTTGTCCATATCAGATCCGGCAGATTGTCGCACATCAACCTGACCATGGAGTACAACTTTTTATGTTGTCTCTCGCTCTCCCGCAGCGCCTCCTCCGCCTGTTTGCGCTCGCTGATGTCTTTCATGATACCGATCATCTGGCACGCTATCCCATTCTCGTCAGCAAGGAAAAGACCATTGTCTTCCATAAAAAGATACGCCCCGTCCTTACGCCTGAAACGATACTCCACTCGATAGTTGGAGCATTTCTCTATGGCTTTTGCAAGTGACGCTAACACCATCTCGCGATCATCAGGATGTATCAGCTTTTCCCAACCGGATACGTCTACTTTTTGAAATTCATTGAGAGTGTAACCGGTGATTGTCTGCACATCTCCCGACCAACTGATCTGATTTGTTGGAACGTCGTAATCGTACGTCATCTGACCCGCCTGCTCTGCCAGAATACGGTATCGCTCTTTCGTTTCTCGCAGTGTCTCCTCCGCCCGCTTGCGCGCCTCTTCCGTCTCCATGTTGTGGAGGGCAAACGCTATGTCACCAGCCACTTCCTTCAAAAGTTCTTTCTCCTCCTGGTCGGCAGTGACGTCGGCTGTAAGCGATATGGCGAGCAGCCCGAAAAGCCGCTCAGCGCGCTCGACACGGATGATCGCAACTTTCTTGTTGACACACGCGTCTTTGAAGAGGCAATCCCCACACGCGGCGGATTTATCCACGACCACGAGATCCTTCTGAACGAGTGCGTTTTTGACGCAAGGGGGATGGTCCCCACTCAGCACGTGTTCGCCGAGGAGAGAGAGACATTGCCTGAAACCGCAACCCTTGACTGTAGCAAATGTTCCGCCGTCGCTCAAGAATCCAAGCCAGGCAGCCTCGTAGCCTCGCGCCTCTATCAGGGCGTCACAGGCTTTCTGGAGCAGATGGTCTCTGTCCTTTTCCACCATAATCAACTGGTTGACACTTCTGATGGCCTTGAGGACGCTGTTCAGGTGGCGGATACGCTTTTCGGCCCACTTGCGCTCGATGGCATAGTGCGTGGCGCGTACCAGCAGATTGCCATACAGTTCATTCTTGACCAGATAATCCTGTGCGCCTTCCCGCACCGCCCTGGTCGCAAGCGTGACATCGTCGAGGCCGGTCAGCACCACGATGGGCGCTTCCGGCGCTTGAGCGTGAACCCTGGTAAAGGTCTCCAACCCCTGGCTATCCGGCAATCCGAGGTCCAACAGGATCACGTCAGTGTCTTCCGCGGCGAGGTGTGCCAGCCCCGTCGAGAGCCGGTCAGCGCACTCCAGATCGAATGAAATGTCGCTGGCTTCAGACAGCATCTCCTGTATCAGGCGCGCGTCTCCGGGATTGTCCTCAATCAGTAGAACTCTGCGTTTATCGCCCATTTCCTCTCCTCCGTGGCAGTTTCACGATGGTGAGCCAGAAATCCTCGATAGACTTTACCACCGCGATGAAGCGGTCCAGGTCAACCGGCTTGGTGATGTAGCAGTTGGCGTGCAGGTCGTAGGCTTTGAGAATGTCCTGCTCTGACCGTGAGGTGGTCAGTACCACTACCGGGATGCCTTTCAGGGTTTCGTCGGCCTTGATCTCTGCCAGCACCTCCCGACCGTCTTTCTTCGGCATGTTCAAATCGAGCAGGATGAGGTCTGGACGAGGCGAGTTGGCATACTTTCCTTCCCTGCGCAGGAATGATATAGCCTCTACGCCATCCTCGGCCACGTGCATGTCGTTGTGCATCTTGGCGTCCTTGAGAGCCTCCCGTGTCAGGCGCACGTCTCCGGGATTATCTTCCACCAACAAGATCTCGATAGGTTCGCCGCTTGGGTTGATGCTCATGATTTATCTCCTCGTAATGCGTAACGGCTACGTTTTCACGTTTCACTTCTCATTGTGAAAAAGAACGTTGTGCCTTCTCCAGGCTCCGACTCCACCCATAAGCGTCCACCGTGGCGTTCCACAATCCTCTTGCAGACAGCCAGGCCCATGCCGGTGCCGGGGTAATCTCCCCATCCATGCAACCGCTGGAATATGATAAAGATACGCTCAAAGAATTGCGGATCTATTCCAATGCCGTTGTCGCGCACGGAGAAGACCCATTCACTTCCGCCCCCATCCCGACCCTTCCCCGCCTGCGAGAGAGGGAGACGTTTGGCCGAGATGTGAATGCGCGGCGGTTCTTTGCTGCGGAACTTGACGGCGTTGTCAATCAGGTTCTGGAACAACTGAAGCAGTTGCGAGTCATCCGCCATTACGGTCGGCAGGCTGTCGCGGGTCACCACCGCGCCGCTCTCCTCAATAACCACCTGCAGCTTGGCGAGTGCCCGGTCGAGGGTAGCCTCGCAACCAGTCGGCTTGAAAGGTTTGCCGCGCGTGTCCAGACGGGAATAGGTCAACAGGTCATTGAGCAGCTTGTGCATACGATTCGCGCCACCCACGGCATAGCCGATGAACTCGTCGGCGTCGGCGTCGAGTTGGCCTTCGTAACGGCGCGCCAGCAGTTGCACGTAACTCGACACCATGCGTAAAGGCTCCTGCAAGTCGTGTGACGCGACGTAGGCAAAGTGCTCCAGGTCGGCATTGGAACGCTCCAGGTCCACTACGGTTCGCTTCAACCTTGCTTCCACCAGCTTGCGTCTCGATACGTTCACGAGAAGGCCGATGATGGTCAATGTTTGAAGGGTCATAACTGCAATTATGCCCCAAATCAGTTCCTTGTTTTCTTCATAGAACGAGTGAGGTTTGT
>JAUXFI010000046.1 GCA_030620125.1 Anaerolineae bacterium | reverse complement strand
CAGCGCTCGCCATAACAATTGTCGTTCGTACATCTTTACTTGATCGGCCTTGATGTCTATTCCCAGCACACCTTCGAGTTGACCATCAGGCCGATAAAATGGGGCATACCCTGTGAGCCACACTCCCCACTTGTCCGTATAAAATTCCTCCTCTACGATGGGATGGTCAAGCGTAACGATGTTTGCTTTCAGCATATCACTGGCATCATCGTAGACCTCGCTCAGATGGGCAATTTCATCGGGGTTCTCCTCGGCATCTACGACGAATCTGATCTGCCCATCAGCGTTCAGGCGCATTGTGTAGACGTAATACAGGTCACTGCCCTTATCACGGATCTGCTGCAAGGTATGCTTGACCTGAAGATAGGTCTCACTGTCCTCTTGGTCTGGGTCGGTAAGGGTACTATGGACATCAGCATCTATCTGTTGAGCTGCGATGCCCACAATATCACGCAGACGATGGCGAACATCTTGCCGTACCCGGGTACGGGCGCTGAAATACAGAGCGGAAAGCGACAAGGTCACGACGAGCATGGCCAAGACAGCCAAATAGATTCCCAGCCTTGTCTGGAGTTTCAAGAATCTGCGCGTTTCCTTATCCATAACTCCCTCGTTCCTCTGTAAGGACAAATACGGTTCGTTCGGCAAGGCCTCCGACCGCAGCCGGAGGCGGTGGATACAGCCAAAGCGCGTTTCGAACAGGCGCTCAAGCAGCCTCTTCTTCCGGCGCCAGATAGACAGACACCCTGTCCACTTCCATGGCCTGGCCTAACTCCCGCACCGCCGTCTGCAAGATTGTCTCAATGTCCATCGGAACGCGAATCCTGGCCGTGATCTCACCGAGGAGATGTTCCTCGTGGGCACGCCGCTGCGCATCCTCCAACAACCGGATGTTCTCCACCGCCAGCGCCAGCCGGTCGGCGACCATTCTCACGATGGTTATTTCCTCCGGCTGCCACGCGCCGGCCCCGGTCGGACGGTGGAAGCCAAGCACGCCAATGGGCAAGCCACGCAGACTGACCGGCATCGCCAATGACTGGACGGTACCTTCACCGCCATCACCCCCCGTGAAGATAACCTCTTCACCCGACGCGCGGACTTGCTCACGGGCTGTTTGCCACGCCTGGGATGATTCCATCACGCTCCCGTGGGAATGGCGAATGGCCTCCGGCCTCGCCTGAGCGTACTGCTCCCAGGCCTCAGCAGCATACTGGCGATAGAGCGCGTCCAGTTCCCGCAGGCTGGCTTGAGCCTCGCCGAAGAGGCGGGCGTTCTCGACGGCAATGGCGATCTGGTCAGCCAGGACCTCCAGGCCTACCCGATCGTTCTCATCAAAGGCATTGGGTACATCGCCCTCTACCTCCAGAACCCCGATCACCCGCTCACCCGTCTTGATCGGCACCGAGAGTGAGGCAGGAGAGAACCACTCCCCTACCCTGTAGGCACGAGAGTCGCTGTACGCATCGTTGGCCAATACCGTCTCCCCAATCTCGGCCGCCGTTCCAATCAAGCCCTGGCCCACAGGTTGACGGTAGCCATCAGGGATGACTTTCCAAAAGTTGTCGGTGGCGGCGGTCACGTAGAGTGCTTTCGCCTCCTCGTCCACCAGGAGGACAGCGGCCTGAAGATAACCCAGATCCTCCCGCACGGCGTCTACGGCGTGCTGAAGCAGCTCCTGCTGATCGAGGATGGAGGCCACGTGACGCCCAATGCGATTGAGTGCGGCCAACTGGCCAGCGCGCCGGTCCAGTTCCTCCGCCCGTTCCTGCAAGAGAGCGTGAGCCTGGCCTAGTTCAGTTGCCCTCTCCGTGGACGTGCGCAGGGTGCGGGCCTGAGAATGGCTAAAGAGCCACTGCAATACCATCAGTGCTACCACCAACATCGCAAAGGTAGTACCCTTGCTCGTCCAACTTGCGAGAGTAAGCGGGTTGTCCGGTATGATAAGCCAGTTCGCCATCCATCCCAGGTGGGCGGCGACGGCGAAGGCGGAAAAAGTGAGCAGGCTAAGAATGGTCATGACCAGGCCGGAACGCGCGCCGATGAGGATCGTGGCCAGCACCGGCAACGCCAGCATATACATCGGCCCGTCTCCCGCCAGCCCGCCCCGGGCGAAGGCCAGCACCCCGGCCGTGTAGCCCAGCAGCAACAGGCACCACGCCCGCAGGCCGGGAGCAATGCGGCGGAAGACCGCCAACGCGATTATGAACAGATAGATCGCCACAAAGACCAACGCTGCTGGCCACTGCTCCGGGTTCCGGGCTGCCTCGACGATGACGACCACAACGGCCGGTGCAGCGACAAGTGATGTCACAGTCAGAAGGACGTTCAGCGCGCGGGTACGCCAGGCCTGCAATTCCAGGTTTGTCTCAAGCGCCGTGCCAGTGGGTGTTTCCTTCTGCGCCATACCCTGCATCACACCTCCTCCTCCGGCAATTGAGCCTGGTCGCGAGCGTCTGTCCCGAGCGGAGCCGGCGAGTTCAGCCAGGCAGCGGGCGCGGTTGCCATCCCCTCTTGAGGCAGGCCAAGCTCAACGAACGCCCCACTGGCCCCCAGGACTGCGCTCAATTCCTCCACCGTCGTGCGCAAGACGGTCTCAATATCAAATGCAGAACTGACCTTGTCGGCGATTTCGCGGACGGCGAACTCGCGCTGCGCCCATTGCTGAGATTCCTGCATCAAACGGGCGCTCTCCAGCGCCAGCGCCACCTGGTCCGCTGTGGCTTCCATCAGCGCCACGTCCTGCTCAGACCACGCCTCCGCTTCCGCCGGACGGCGGAAACTGAGGGTACCGATAGTCTGACCGCGCAGCGTGATAGGCGTCGTCAGGAGCCCCCCGCCATCGTCGCTCAGTATCGTGGTCTCTCCCCGTCGCACCGTTTCCCCGATCCCGGGCCACCAGACCTCGCCGGCCGGTGAGACACCAGTGGGGCTATAGTGGTAACCAGTGACCACAGCGCGCTCCCGGACCAGTTGTTCCCACTCCTCTCGCGCGTGCAGGCGGTAGAGCGAGTCCAACTCTCGCAGGCTAGACTGAGTTTGTTCAAAGAGGCGCGCATTCTCAATAGCCACTGCCAACTGGTCGGCCACCGTCTGCAACGCAGCAACATCCTCGTCGCTAAAGGCCGCCTCTTTGGTGGATTGCACATCCAACGCGCCGATGACCTCCTCGCGCACACGCAGCGGCAGTGCCATCTCCGAACGAGTCGCGGGCAGATCGGGGTTGGCAAAGTGCGTCGCGTCCTCGCCCACGTCGAACGCAACGCGGGGCTCCCCCATACTGGTGACGTAACCAACCATACCAACCTTGCCAACTGCAAGTCTGTGACCCCGTGCCAGCATACGCTTGCCACCTGCCGAAGAGGCAGCGCAGAGCATGGCATACTCCCGCTCGTCGTCTACGAGAAAGACGCCGGCATGGTAAAAGCCGAATCTATCAGAGATAAGCTGCACCGCATCGTCAAGTAGCTGGCCCACGTCACGGATAGCTGTGGCGTCGCGGGCCACCTCGGCCGCAGCCTCCAGTTGCATTGCGCGACGCTCCAGATCGCGCGTACGCTCGGCTACGCGTTGCTCCAGGCCGCCGATCAGCCCGGCCAACTCGCTCGCCATCTTGTTGAATTCGTCGCCCAATTCCCCAATCTCGTCGCCGGTCCGAACATCCAGTTTGTATTCGAGGTCACCACTGCTGATGCGCGCTACCCCCTGCCGCAGTTCGGTGATAGACCTGATCATCCCCCGGAACACGAATTGCCTCCAGCCCAAAGCAACAACCGTAGTCAACGCCACCAAGGCAGCCAGCAGCAAGGTTGCCCGCCGGACCACCATCTGGGCGCGTAGAGTCGCCGCTTCCAAATCACGATCAGCCCGCTGCACCAGCCGCCGGATGAGGAGATTCATATACTCGTTGGCTGGCCTGACCTCCCGCTGCAGCGCCGCATCCACCTCCGTCCAGTATTCCTGTCGAGCCAGCACGTCCACCTCACTCACTGCCCGGCGCAACTCGTCGTAGGTCGCCTGCATCTCTCTGAGAGAGTCCGCAGTCTGCGGGCCGCCGCCAGATTCCTGTATGGTCTCCATATAAAAGATGAGGTAGCCCAGGGACACTGGAACGTCCGTACTCATCAAGGCTGAATCCTGGGTTAGAAGCATGTGGTCCAGCGACGCGACGAGCCTGTGCCCTGCGGCCAGCAATTCCAGGGACCACGCCCGTTGTTGCTCCTTTTCGCGCGCGCTACTGACCGCCTGGCCAATGGTGACCACCTGCCAGAGGCCGACTCCCCCAGCCAGCAGCGTCAGCAAGATCATCAGCACAGAGGCGACGGTCAGCTTGTTCGCAATACGCCATCTTCCGGCGGGTCTTGGCTCTCCATTCACCTCTTGCGTCTTCTGTCCGAACATGTCTACCCCCAGCAACTCTGCCCAGAGTCAATGGCCGTTCATTCCCCGGTCGTGCTTCCACTCGAGGCGCTTTCCACCGGCGGCACAAGATATTGGGCACTCGCGCCCTCATCGCCCACGACGCCCTCATCATCCGCCTGGAGGAAGCCTACCCCATCTCCGACCCCCAGCCGCACCAGCCCTTCGGACGCCCCTAGTGCCACCCCCAGTTCCTGCACCGCAGTACGCAGGATGGTGTCCACATCCAGAGGCCGGCGCACCCTGGCAGTGACCTCGCTCACGAGACGCTCGCGCTCGACACGGCGCTGTGTCTCCTCCAGCAACCGCGCGCGCTCCAGCGCCACCGCCGCCTGGTCGCTCAGCATCTCGTAGAGCCGTAGAGTGCTCCTGTGGAAGGGGCCAGGAGTGGTGCGCAGTACAACTACCTGGCCGATCACCCGCTCTTTGGTACGCAGCGGGACGTTGGCCAGCGCTCTCGCGCCCGTCGCTTCAAAGATACTGTGCGCACTCTGAGGCAAACGCCAGTCCTTCTCCATGTCGGCTGTGGTCCACAGAGTGCTCACCATCTCGAAGGGAAAGGGGCTCTCGGAAATCGGAAGCCGAAGCCCGGGTCGGAACCAGGGTTCCCGGTCTCGCCGCCACACTCCCAGGTACAAGAGAGCTTCGGGCTCACCGGTGGGCAAGAACTCGAATTCCACCACGACGCACCCATCGGCCCCAGTCTCGGCCACAGAGTCCATGATTGCGCTGGCCACCTCACCAGTCGTCGTCGCCGTGGTCAGACGCCGGCTTGTGCGATATATCGGGCTGGTCGCCTCCAACAGCAGCGCCTCGTCGGAGAATCTGCGCGCGTTGTCAATTGCCACCGCGATCTGGTCAGCCACGATGCCCAACAGGCGCACGTCGTCTTCGTCGAAGGCGGCCTCCTCCGTACTCTGCACGTCCAGCACGCCGATGACCTTCCCGCGCACGCGCAGCGGCAGTGTCATCTCCGAGTGCGTCTCGGTCAGATCAGGATTGACAAAGTGCGCCGCATTTTCCCCCACGTCGAGGGCAATGCGAGGCCCCCCTGTAGCAACGACGTAACTGACCATGTCCGCGTCCGCCCTGCCGACCACCAGTTTGTAGCCACTCTTCAGCATGCGCCGCCCCCCCTCGGAGGAAGCGGCACGCAAGACAGCATACCTCCCCTCGTCATCCACCAGGAAGATGCCGGCGTGGTAGAAACCAAAGCACTCGCTGATGCGCTCGACCGTCATACTCATCAGCGCTTCGACATCCAGGACGGCAGTGGCGTCACGGGACACCTCGGCGGCAGCCTCCAATTGCACGGCGCGCCGTTGGAGTCGCCAATTGACACTCTGTAGCTCCTGTGTGCGCTCGGCCACCCGCTGCTCCAATCCGGTCGTGTAAACCTCGAGTTCCTGCGCCAGGTGACGACTCCGAGCCAGAGCGGCTGCCAGGCGGGGTACCAGGTAGCCTTGAGAGATCACCAGCAAAGCACCCAGCATGAGGAAAACAATGGTGCCGCTCAACCACGCAGTCGGGTCAGCAGAGTTGGCCTGATGCTCCACAGGGATGACGATGTAGCCGGCGGAAAAGGCCCAGCCGAAGGCCACCAACGTGAGGATAGTGAGGGCCAGGGCAACGATACCTTTGCGCCGCCCAAAGAAGAGGGCAACCAGAAAAGGAAAAATCAGCAGGAAAACCCTGCCGTCTCCGCTCAACCCGGCCTCGCCCAGGCCAAGAACACCCAGCCCGTAAACCAGACCCAGCAGGACGCCAACCTGGAGGGTGTAGGAGGCCCGCCGCCAGAACGTGATCAGGAGAAGGATGGCATAAGCCACCAGGTAAAAAGGTATCAGTACAATATTCTGGCTCGCGTAGGCATTATAACAGCCGCCCACTGCCACCAGGCCCCCGATGACGGCCGTGGCGTAGAGCACGCCCCGAACCAACTGCTGTTGCCAGGTTCGCACATCCTCCACGGAAGAGATAGCTTCTGGAACAACCATTTCCTCCTCGTCCACGCTCTCCGCCAGCGCGGGGGGCAGCACCAACGGCTCGGCCTCCGGCTCAGGCGGCTGGGCTTCCACCAGCGCAGGGGGTAGCGCCAACGGTTCGGCCTCCGGCTCAGGCGGCTGGGCTTCCGCCAGCGCGGGGGGTGGGACCAACGGTTCGGCCTCCGGTTCAGGCGGCTGGGCTTCCGCCAGCGTGGGGGGTGGGATCAATGATCCTGCCTCGCCCTCCGGGGGCGGCGGCGATATCTCGGAGAACAACTCTTCCAGAGAACGTCTCAGCTTGTCGTCCTTCATGGCCCTCTTGCTCCCATCTTTACTATCTCGCACCTCAACTGAGGGCTGAAGCAGTGGATAACGACGTTAAAGGCCCCGGGGAAAACAACGGCTCCGTCTCGTGCTGTTGCGTTGCGACCTCTGCGGCAGGAGACAGGTAGGCGGTCAGTTCCTGGGCCAGGGCGCGGTATTGGCGAGCAGCCCTCGTGCGGGGAGCGTACTTTGTAACCGGCAGCCCAAAGGCCGGGCTCTCTCGTAGCCGGGTGTCCACCTGGATCATGGTCTGGAAAATGGCATCGGGGAAGCGGGCATGCAGATGCTCCAGAATCAGCCGGTGAACCTTGTTGCGCACGTCAAACATGGTCACCAGCAGCCGGTAACTGAGCCGAGGGTTGGTCTTGCGCCGCACCACGCCCACCAGACCCAACACCTGGTGAAGCGAGCGCACAGAGTAATACTCGCACTGGCCAGGAATGATGAGCAGATCGGCTGATGTCAGGGCATTGAGCGTCAGCGTCCCAAAGGCTGGCGGACAGTCTATCAGGATGATGTCGTAGAGTTCGTAGCGCATGCGCTCCAGACCCTGCTTCAAGCGGTACTCGTACCCTGGGCGCTTGTATAGCACCTTGTCCAGGACCACGAGCTCCCGATTCGCCGGTACGATATCCAGGCCCTCTACAGAGGTCTCGCGGCTGACGGCGACTATAGAGTTCTGACCCAACAGCACGTCGCTCACCGTACTGCGCAGCGTCTCCACCTCGACGCCCAGCGACGCTGTCAGGTGAGCCTGTGGGTCCAGGTCCACCAGCAGCACCAGCCGACCCTGCTCCGCCAAAGCGCTCCCTAGCGAGAGGCAGGTGGTGGTCTTGGCCACCCCTCCCTTGTTGTTGGCAACTGCGATCACCGTTGTCATCGCGATCCTCCCCCACTCCGGATCCCATCCGGTGTCCCTTACCCCCCTGGATGATGCCGTAATGGCAGGCTAAAGGTAAAAGTCGAGCCCTCCCCTGCCACACTCTCCACCCAGATCTCCCCGCCGTGCATCTCTACAAATTCCTTGCTCAAGGCCAGGCCCAACCCGACTCCCTCGGGCCTGCGCCCGTCCTCCAAAGCGCCCTGCTCGAAGCGCTCAAAAATACGCTCGCGATCCTCCGGCGAGATACCCGTGCCGGTATCGCTGACACTCACCAGTACCTGCCCATTGCTGGGCCACGCTCGTACCGTGATGACGCCCTGCTCCGTGAACTTGGCCGCGTTGGCCAAGAGGCGCAGCAACACCTGGCGGATGCGTGTCGGGTCGGCCTGCACCTTGGACAGATCCGGGGCAATCTCCTGGCACAACTCGATGTCCCTGTCGCGCACCAGCGCACTGGTAGTGGCCATCACGCTCTTGATCACCTCTGCCAAATCCAGTTCCTGGAATTGCAGCTCCACCAACCCGGCCTCGATCTGCGAGATGTCCAACAGATCATTGATCAGTCCCAGCAGGTGCTGGCTGTTGGCATAAATGATCTGAAGGTCATGTCGCTGCAGATCGCTTACGGGGCCATCCAGCCCCTTGAGGATCAGGCGGGAGAAGCCGATGACGTTGGTCAATGGCTCACGCAGTTCGTGGTTCATATGAGCCAGGAAGCGGGAGCGGAACTCTTCCGTCTCACGCAAGCGACGGGCCGTCTCTTTCTCCCTTTCGTAGGCCTGCGCATTCTCCAGCGCGATGGTGATCTGGTTGGCAACATTCTGCAAGACAGAGACGTCATCCTCGTCGAACCCACCTTCATAAGTGCTGAGGGCGTCGAGCACGCCGACGACGCGGCCGCCCAGTTTGAGCGGCAGCGCCGCCTCCGCGCGGATGTAGGGGGAGGAGAATGCCTGCTGTGAACTCTCCGCGTCCCACACGATGATGTGGGGCTCCCCCGTCTGCGTGGCCTGCCCGACCGCGCTTCCATCTCCGACCCGCACAGGCTGCGCCTTGACGGCCGCCACCTCCTCCCTGCCGCCCGTCGCCTCCCTCAGTGTAGCCCATTCTCCGTTATTGCCCAACAAATAGACCCCCACGTAGGAGTAAACGAAACGGTCGTGCACCAGCCGCACCACCTCTCGCAACAACTGATCCGGCTCCAGGATCGAGGTGGCTGCCTGGCTGACCTCGACAGTAGCGGCAAGCTGGATGGCCCTCCGCTGGATCTGATAGTTAGCTTTCTGTAGCAAGGCCGTGCGTTGGGCGACCTTTCCCTCCAGGTCGTCGTACAAGGTCTGTAGTTCCGCTGCCATGCGGTTGAACACGTACGCGAGAATGCCGATTTCGTCCCGCGAATGTACCGGCACCTGTTGCTCCAGGTCCCCTTCGGCAATGCGCAACGCCGACTCGGTCAATTGCACGACCGGGCGCGTGATCTGCCGCGTCACGACCGCGGCGATGACGGCGGTGACGAGCGCCACCACCAGCGTCGCTCCAATAACGGCGGCAGCGACACTGTCCGCCGCGGCGAATGCCTCTTCTTGAGTCTGCTCCGCCACCAACGCCAGCCCCAGTTCCGGCATCCAGCGGTAGACTCCGATGACCGGGAGGCCAGTATAGTTCTCGTAAAGCCCGTCCACGTTCTCGCCGGCCAGAGCGGTCTCGATGCCTGGACTGGTCACCACCTGTCCCTGGGGCAACGCCATCCCGCTACTATCCACCAGGTATATCTCTCCTGTCTGCCCCAGTTCGCCCACTGACTGCACAGTCTGGGCCAGATCGTCCAGGTTGAGCCAGCCAACCAGCATCCCCAGCCCCTCGTCGTCCCGCGCGGTGATCACCAGGCCCGCATCGGCCGCCGGGTCAAGCGTGACAAACTGCAGATCAGAGTCTTGTTCAGGTTCAAGCACGATCGAGTGTTCTGCCAGCAAGCCCTCAATCTGCGGATCGCTGGAGAGCAACACCCGCCCTTCGGCATCCAGCACAGCCAGACGGCGAAAGGCCGGATTCTGTTCCAGCACAGCACACAACTGAGCATACAGCGCATCGCGAGCAGCGCCGGTATCACCGCTGCCGGCGGTCAGAACGCCGACATTTTCTCGAGTCGTGGGCAAGGCCGCCAGAAGCGCCAGGCTCGTTACGCGGTCTTTGGCCCATTGACCAATCTGCGTCTCCATCATAGCGGCGACGGAAGATAGCTTGGCAGTGACCTCGCGTTGGATGTCGTGCCGCTCGCGCAGCGTGGCGTACCAACTGATACTACCCAACGGCACGATCGCCAGGACCAGAAAGGCAGTCAACAGAGTCCTGCCCAGCCCTCCGCGCATTCCAGTCGTCGGGAGCCGAGACCTACCCGCCGGGCCTGACGACGACATATCTACCCGCCCACTCCCGCTGCCGGATCACTCTAGTTCCCAGACCGACTCCCCGCGCAGGATACGACGAACCTGGTTGGGAAAGCGATCCGGGTCGAGCGGCTTGCCGACGAAACCATCAAAGCCAGCACTGCGTGCACGTTTCATATTTTCGACAGAGGCATCGGCAGTTACAGCAACGATGAGCGCATCCTCAAAGCGCGGGTGGGCACGCATCTTGCCCAGCACCTCGTATCCATCCGCCTCTGGAAGGAAGATGTCCATCAGAATCAAGTCAATCTGCGGTAGCGTCTCTGCGAACTCTAGCACCTGCCAGCCCGAGGCTTTCCATTCACATTGCTTCACGCCGAGAAAAGCCAATAGGCGCGTGATGAGCACAAAGTTCTGCATGTTGTCTTCGACGACAAGGATCGTGGCGTCTTTCGGTTGTATGCCCATGGCGACCTCTCACAAAGTGTTCCGCAACGCTGCCCTGACCTGATCTGGCAGCCGATCTACGTCAATAGGTTTCTGAATGTAGCCACTGCAGCCTGCCGCCAGCGTGCGCTCTCGATCCCCTTTCATCACGTTGGCTGTGATGGCCAGGATGGGCACCTGTTCCAGCCCAACCGTGTCGCGGAAACGCCTGGCCAGATCGTAGCCGTCTATCTCCGGGAGATTGATGTCCAGCAAGATCAGATCCGGCCGCATCCGAGCGGCCATTTCCAACCCCGAAGAACCATCCTCTGCTTCCAGGACAGAGTACCCCTCCGCCTCCAGAACACGCCTCACCAGCAAGCGGTTCTCAGGATTGTCCTCAATGTATAGGATACGAACATCACTCATCAGACATGTTCCCCCATGTTTGACACTGTGCCAGGGTGGTGATATAACTCCAATATGACCTTAATTATATCAGACTACAGCACGTATGTCGACTCTATTATGTTACAGATTGGTTACAGGCATTCACCCACTGGAGTGCGAGAATCATCAAGCCATTTTGTGCAATAGCGCAAAACTCGCCCTATCACCCTGATCAGCTTGTCCTGAGTGAAACGAAGGAAAACAAAAGGTCTCCATCACAGCATAATAGACATTATCGGAAATAATTTAGCAACGTCAGACAAACAGACTTTTGACAGGATTTACAGGATTAACAAGATTATCTTTCTGTTTTTATCCTGTAAATCTTGTAAATCCTGTCAGT
>JAUXFI010000104.1 GCA_030620125.1 Anaerolineae bacterium | reverse complement strand
TGGAGAATATGAGCGAGGAGGAACGAGAGGCAATGCGTGCGACGGCCCAGGCTGGTGGTATGTCTGGCGGACCAGGTGGCCGGGCTGGGGGCGGCCCGGGACAGTTCATCATCCTGCTGGACCCGCTGATCGAACTGTTGACGCAGCGGGCGGCAGAGTGAAGATGAGATGACGTAAAATGAACACACAAAAACTGTGCACGTTGAATTACTGTCCGCTGGTGCTGATCTACGGGCTGGTATGGCTGGGGCAAAGGGCCTGGAGTAGATTGGGGAAGTCAGATGTGGAGGTATGGGGTGGAGAGTCACCGTTAGCAGGTTGGTTTCTCCCTGCCAGTGACGTAAATCCAAAGTGCGGCGCACTTACACGATGCGCCGCGCTCTTTCGTCTCCGCTGAACCGGCTTTCCTGGCTAACGACGCGGTGGCTGGATATTGATGTCCGCCCCGACGTCGTAGGTGTCGTACACCAGGCTCAGTGTGCCGCTGCCCTGGAATTGCTCCTCGAAGGTACCGCTCCCGTCCAGGGTGTAACGCACTACGTAGCCGCCGTCGAGGGCCACATAGATGTCCCCGTGACCGCTCACAGCACCGTACTGGGCCGGCAGGTTCTGTGCGTCGTAGGTGTAGTGGACCGAGGGAATCCCGTTGACTGTCTCCTCGCCGACCTTTTCAAAGTATTGCACGTAGGGCAAAAAGTCACTCACCCCGAAGAGTTGCTCGTCAAACTGGAGTGCCGCCACGCTCTCCGGAACCGGCAGCCAGGGCTGGTTGCCTAGCTTGATCCACAGTTGTGTGCCGATCCAGATGGCCTGCACCTGGTTCATGGGGAGTTCTTGCGCTGCAGGCCCCTCGGCGCGGACGGTGATGTGCACTGACTGGTCGGCGGTGTTGGCCTCGGCGTCGTAGTAGTAGATGCCGGTGTAGTCGCCCGCGTCGCCAGTGAACTCCACCGTCATCCGTTGCCGGAAGGTACCCAGGTGGCCCAGCCCCTCCCCAGTCGGGTCGAGGGTGGTAACTTTTAGTTCCGAGATCTCGGCCATCGCCAGCGGATCCTGACCAGCAGGCACCTGGATCGGCGGCGCTGTCGGCGCGGGCGTGGCGGCGGCGGGCGGTTCTGTGGGCTGGGGAGGCTCCGTCTCCGGCGGAGTCGTCGCCTCTGCGGGCTGTGGTGTCTCTGCCTCCGGTGGGGGAGCGGTGGGCGTCGCTGCCTTGGAACCAGCCTCCTCTCCACCGGCCTGAATGGTGAGATCGGGGCCTTCCACGTTGACCTCGCCGCTGATAGAGCAAGCCAGGCTGCTCAATACCAGCAGCAACGCCACTCCTCCGACGATGGCTGATCGGGTTCTGCGCGTCATTCTCCCTCCTCGGTCACCGGTAGCCGGATGGTGAAGGTACTGCCCACGCCTGGTTCGCTTTCCGCCGTGATTTCGCCGCCGTGCATGTGGATCAGGGCCTGGGCGATGAACAGCCCCACACCGATCCCCTGTTGCTCCATCTTGTCCCGTCCAATCTGCCGGAACCGTTCAAAGAGATGGGAAATCTCCTCGGCGGGGATGCCTACTCCCTGGTCGGACACGGCTATCTCCACCCAGTCGTCCACGGCCTGGGCGATCAACGTCACCCGCTTCCCCTCGCCATGGGAGAACTTGATGCCGTTATCTATCAATCGTCCCAGGGCCTCCGCGAAAATGGGCTCGCACATGCGCACCGGGGGCAGGCCAGGCTGTACCATTGTCTCCAGTGTCACGCCGCTGGCCGCGGCCTGCTCCTCATACCGCTGGGCCGCGCGTACCAGGATCGTATCCAGGTTGCCCTGGACGGCGGCTAACAGGCGGAATTCCTCTTCCACCCGGCCAGTGTCCAGTCTGACCAGGAACAGGAGATCCTCCACCAGTAAGGCTAGCCGGTCAGCGCCCCGTTTGACTCCCAATAGGAGCTCCTGTAGTTCGTCAGTGGAGAGAGACGAGACGTCATCCAGCGCCAGCTCGGTGTAACCACGGACGTAGGTGAGGGGGGTGCGCAGTTCGTGGCCCAGGGCGGTGACAATCTGCCGCTTGAGTTCGTCGAACTCTACCTCTGTGACCTTCCTGATGTCTCGGGCACGCCCCAGCCGAGCGCGGACTGCCACCACCAGTTCCTGGGGATCGAACGGTTTTGAGATATAGTCCTCGGCCCCCATGCCCTTGCCTTTTAGTACATCCTCCTTGTCCGCCTTGGCGGTCAGGAAGATAAAAGGGATAGGCACCCACGCTGGACGGGAGCGGATCTCTCTGTAGAGGGCGTATCCGTCCATTATGGGCATCATAATGTCCGCCACGATCAGGTCGGCGCGGGTTTCTTCCATTATCTGCAACGCCTTCACCCCGTCGGTCGCGGTGAAGACGGTGTAGCCCTCCGCCTCCAAGATGTCGTGAATGCCCTCCAAGAGGGGTTTGTGATCTTCTACAACCAAGATGCGTTGTTCACTCATGCTCTTTCCTCCAATCTTTATCCTTCCGACCGGCGTCCGCCGGCAAGGGGCAGCCAGACGGTGAAAGTACTGCCCGCACCTTCCTCGCTCTCCACCGTTATCTTGCCCCCGTGCAGTTCCACGATTTCGTTGGTAATCGCCAGCCCTAGCCCTGTTCCTGATATCTGCATCACGCGTGGCTCATCCCCCCGGAAGAAGCGGTCAAAGATGTAGGGCAACTCTTTTTCTGGTATCCCCATCCCCGTATCGGCCACCGTCACCGTGGCCCAGACGCGCTCCTCGGATTCCTCCTGGCCGGTAGAGACGGTCACCTTTCCCCCTTTTGGCGTGTAATAGATCGCATTCTGTAGCAGGTTGTTGAGCACCTGCATCAATCGCTTCGGGTCTACCAGGGTTACCGGTCTCAGCTCCGTCGAACGGTGCTCCAACGTCAGCCCCCGATCCTGGGCCAGCACCTGGTGGCTTGCCATCGCCATCTCGGCCAACTCGTCGAGGGATGCCGGGCGGGGCTGCATCTCTAGCCGCCCGGCGTCAATGCGTGAGATCTGCAAGATATCCTCCACCAGCCGCGCCTGCCGGTCCGCTTCTTGCTCCAGCGTGTCTAGGTACTCTTTCCACCGTTCGGGCCTCCGGCGCATCAGGTCCGCGTACAGCTTGATCGTCGTGATCGGTGTGCGCAGTTCGTGGGAGACGTTGGTGACGAAGCGGGACTTTACGCGGTCCAGTGCCTTGAGGTGGCTGACGTCGTGGATCGCTACCACGGCGGCTGCTTCCTCCATTCCCGGCTCCGCGATGGGCGACGCCCTCAATTCCAGGTCCAGCCCTTTCAGTTCCAGCACCGCCTCCAGCCGCTCCTCGGCCTGTCGCGCCAGGTTCCGCGCGGCTTCCCGCAGCCGGGTCGCGTCCTCCGGGGAGAGGGTCTGGGCGAGCCAGGTCTGGGCGACGGGGTTGGTCTGGATGATCTCTCCCCCGGCGTCGGTGACGACGATGCCGTCGGAGCTGCTGCGCAGGATCGCGTCCAGGCGGGCGTACTGGGCCTGGAGTTGGGCGGTACGCTCCTGCACGCGTTGCTCCAACTGCTCGGCATAGTTGTGCAGTTCCTGGTACAGGCTGGCGTTCTCCATGGCCACTGCTACCTGGTCGGCCAGCGTGTTCAGGGTGAATAGGTCGTCTTTGTCGAAGGCTCCCGGTTCGGCGCTCTGCACGTCCAGCACGCCGATGACCTGGCCCTTGACCTGGATCGGCACGGTCAGTTCCGAGCGGGTGTCGAGCAGTACTTCCGCCGAGTAGTGGCGAGGCTCTTGGGAGACGTCACTCACCAGCAGTGGCTCGCCGCTGGCCGCCACCCAGCCGCAGATCCCATCCTCGCCTACCTTGAGGCGCAGCGCTTTTGCAATCTCCAGGTCATAGCCTGCTCCTGCCCTGAGTGCCAACTCGCCTGTGGTCGGGTTAATCATGAGGATGGAAACGTAGCGATATTTAAAAGCCCCACGGATGAGGTTCACAATGTGATCCAGCAGGGGGTCCGGTTCGAGCAGGGAGGTGATCTGCCGCCCGACCTCACTCACTGTGGTCAACTGGGTCGCCCTCCGCTTCAATGCCTCCTCTGCTCGCTTGCGCTCGGTGATTTCGCGCGCCTGCTGGATATTTTGCAGTCCAAGCAAAGAGATATTGCTAGCTACAGTTTCAAGAAGAGATACGGCCCGCTCAAATTGTTCCTTGGACCCAACGTCTAACTTTTTTCCTGCGGCAACGAGTTGATCTGGGTCCGCGCCAATTTCCTCGGCATAGCTACGTATCTTGTTCTCAGGAATCTCGCTGATCACCTTTTGTCCAATGGCCCAGGTGGCTACGCGTCTATCTCCTATAAAGATGGGAACTGCACCATCCTGTATTGCTTCGAAATTCCTGCAGGGAGCTATTGCAGATGAGCCATCAGCCACCAGTCGAGAAAGACCTGCATCTGAGATTTCGCATCTTTCGCTACCTCTTTTAGTCGCGCGAATTATCCTGCAAAAATCACTGAAATTACTTGGCTCTGTTACCGGTGTACCTGCGTCATCGAATATGAGAGAGGCAACGCCATAGGACATGGCGAATCCATCCTGCAACTCTTGCAGAGTTCTCACGTCAATGACGTCCGTCAGTTTTAACTCGCCCACTTCACCTACCGGCTGTGTCAGCGCGATCAGTTTCTGGTCGAGTGCCTCCTGTGCTCGCTTGCGCTCCGCGATCTCCTGCTGTGCTTGCTCGAACAGCCGCGCGTTCTCAATGGCGATGGCGGCCTGGTTGGCGATGGTCTGAGCCAGGGCTACCTCCTCGGCGTTGAAACGCCGCTGCTGCCCCACGGCGTCCAGGCCAATGCTGCCCACTACTTTTTCTTTCACGATCAGGGGCACGATGAGCATTGAGCGAAAGTCCAGCCTGTGCATCGCTTCCTGCACGGCAGCCATCAGCGGGTCGTTCCATACATCCTCAATCACCAGTGGCTCGCGGTCGGCGATGATGCGCTCGGCTGCCAGGTATCCTTGCACCGGGAACTGTTCTGTCGTCGCCCCGGTAGATGGGTATTCGGCCACCACCTGCCCATGGGTCTGCGTCTGGTCAAAGAGCAAGATGCCACTGTGGTCCGCCTCGAACACTGTCACCATCTGCTCGACGGTCGTCTCCAGGATGCGGGTCAGGTGCAGCGAGGAGTTGACCATCTGCGACACCTGGTGCACCAGGTCCAGGTCTCTGGTCGTCTTCTCCAGGCGGGCTGCGTGCTCCTGGACCTCCTCGAAGAGGCGGGCGTTCTCGATGGCCACGGCGGCCTGGTTGGCGAAGGCGATCAGAAGCGGGAGTTGCCCGTGGAAAGCGTGGGGTTGGCGGCTGTGCACAAACAGCACACCCATCGTTTTTCCCTTGGCCTGGATGGGCACGGCGGCGAAGGAGCGGACGCCGGACGAGACGACATTGGGGTTGGTCTTCATCAGTTCACCATCGGGCTGCCGGAGTGGAGGGCTTGTCACTCCCTCGTCGGAGATCGTGTCAACGACCACTGGTTGCCCTCTATCCAGCACGTGGCGGGTGACGCCATTGCTGCGGACACCCCCCGTTCCGCGAGACACTCTCTGGAGGTCCCCGAACACCAACACTGGCTCCCCCTCCTCGCCCAGCAACACTATGCTGGTATAGTCCGAGTGGACGACAGTCTCTGCCAGTTCCACGATTTGCTCCAGCACCTCGTTCACGTCCAGGAAAGAAGTTACGATCTGTGAAGCACGGTTGAGGTTGGCCAGGCTCTCCAGGTGGTGTTGTGCCTGCTCGTACAGCCGGGCGTTCTCAATGGCCACGGCGGCCTGGTCGGCGAAGGAGAAGACCAACTGTCCATCCTCTTCACTGTAGGCCCCTGGCTGGCGACTGTCTACGGTGAGGACTCCGATGACCTGGTCCCGCACGATGAGGGGTGCTCCAATCCAACCGTGAATATGAGTGATCTCCGCATCTGGCTGCCAGCGCGAGTCGGCCTGAACGTCCTCAATGATCAACGGACGCCGGGCGCGCATCACAGCCGAGGAGAGGTTGTCCTCGTCGGCGCTGAAGGAGAGCCGCAGTGCCGCTTCCAAATTCGGGAATCCCCGCCCAGTCGTCACTTTGAACCGACCCTCGTTCAGTAGCAACACGGCGCTGCTGTCGTATTGGATCACCTGCGCCAGTTGCTCCAGGATGAGGGGCAGGACTTTGTCCAGATTGAGACTGGCGTTGACGACGCGCGCCGTCTCCTGCAACGCCTCGGCCACCTCCCGGCCGCGCAACTCGGCCTGGTACAACTGGGCATTCGTGATGGCCACGGCGGTCTGGTTGGCCAGGGCCTGGGCGATTGCGACGTCCGCTGTGGTGTAGAAGCCGGGCTGCATGCTGTCAAACATCAGAGCGCCGATCATCTCGTCGCGCACCAGCAGCGGCACCCCGATCCAGGCGCGGATGCCCTCTGATCCGGGCACCCGGATCCAGCGCTCGTCCTCCTGCGCGTCGGCGATGACGACGGAGCGGTGGTCGCGGGCCATGGCCTGCAGGATGGGACTGTCGGTCAGGCGCAGAGTGGCCTCGGTTTTCACCAGTTCCGCGTCCTCGTAGCCGCTCACAGCCGCCATAGCGGGCTCGCCGTCGTCGAAGAGCAGGATGGAGGCAGTGTTGTAGGTCAACACGCGCTTCGCCTGGCGCAGGACGAGGGAGAGGACGTCGTCCAGTTCCAGCGTGGAGCCTACGGCGCGGGAGACTTCACACAGAGTGTCGGCGCTCTCGTGGGCGGCCTGTTCGGCCTGATACAGGTGGGCGTTCTCGATGGCGATAGCCGCCTGGTTAGCGAAGAGGGTCGCCAGCCAGACGTCGTGCTCGTCAAACCTCCTGGCCCTGCCAGTCTCGGAAAAGTTCAGGACGCCGATGACCTGGTCGCTGTGCTTGAGGGGCATACTAAGAACAGTGGTGATCGGCTCAGCTTCCCAGTCCGGTGACCGTCCTTCCCAATGGCAGTAGTCGTCCACTGTCATTGGTGCGCCACTCTGCAGCACCTTGCCAGCGATCCCCTCGCCGGGCGACAGGCGCGTACCGGTGTAGTCCCTCGTGTAGCCGTAGCTGACGACCAGTTGGAGACCACCGCTCGTCTCATCAACGAGGTGGATGCCGCCTGACTTGACCTTTAGCAAGCGGCAGCCCTGCTCCACGATGTCCTGCAGGAGTTGGTCGAGTTCCAGTTGAGCGGTGATTGCCAGAGAGATTTCCTGCAGCGCCTCCAGTTCTTCGCCCCGGTGTTTGATTTGCTCCCCCGCCCGCTTGCGCTCGGTGACATCGCGCAGGATGATCAATTGCCCGCAGGGACGACTTCCCCGCCCATGCAAAGGGAAAGCCCGCCACTCAATGTAACCTGCCCCATCTACAAAAACCTCGCCTTGAGCCTCCATTGCA
>JAUXFI010000053.1 GCA_030620125.1 Anaerolineae bacterium | reverse complement strand
GGCGGGGGTGCTCGAGGAACGGTTTCGCTTTGGACCACGGTCCGCTCAGCGGGACCTTGTTGGCCAGCACGAGACCGCAGCCGGCGTCCAGCGCGGCTTGCAGAAAGGACTCCATTTCGGTGGAGGCCGTCACGTCTACGACGGTGGCGCTCGGCCGCAGCGCGTCGTCCAGGCCGCTCAGGGGTTGGCTCCCCGGCAGCGTGTTCAGCGGGCGCCCTTTTGTCTTGGCTTTTAGCGCGGTCCCCAGCACTCCGTCGGGCAGGCCGTGGGGGTCGAGCAGTAGCCCGCCGGTATCGGCCAGCGCGATGGGCGTGAGCCGTAGTCCGGCCTGGCGGGCCAGCGCGTCGCGGGTGGCGATGATCTGGCGCAGTAGCGCCCGTCCCACGTTGCCCAGGCCGAGGATGATGAGCGGGATTTCTCTCACATCCACGCCACGATCTCTGTGAAAATGGTGCCGGTTTGCAGGTCGGCAGGAGAGAGTACCTGGTACTCGCCCCGCAGCACGCGCTCGGCGATACGGCGCGACTGAGGCTCGACCGGCTCCTCCAGCGCCGCCAGTTCCTCCAGCGAGAAGTAGGCAGCGGCGTCATTCTCGACCCCGTCGGCGACCGGCTCCACGTCGCCGGTTGGATGGCAGAGGAATACGATAAAGACGTGGGGAGGCGGTGGGGCCACGACACTGACCAGCCCAATCAGGCCCACGACCTCCGCCTCGATATGCGCCTCCTCCTCGAGTTCCCGACGGATCGTCTCGTCCACTGTCTCGCCTGGCTCGGAATGTCCTGCTGGCACAACCCATTGACCGGCGAAGGGAGGGTAGGTCTGGCGCACGAAGAGCACGCGGTCGTTCCGCACGACGGCAGCGCCAACGGCGACGAAGGGAAGATTGACTTGTTTCATTGGGACTCCTTTGTCATCTCGATCACGCCGTCCTCCGCGACGAGGTAGACGTTGCCACAGTCTGTGCAACGGAAGGTTTGCGTATCGTGGTTCAGCCGGCCGCCACAAGTCGGGGGTGGAGGTCAGAACTGCGCCACACCCATCAAGCCAGGGCGTAGGCGGCGGGAGTCGGGAGGACTCTGGGGTTACGGAAACGGGAGCGAACCGGGGCCAGTTCGCCGACCTCAATGCATACGACGCGATGTTCGGGCGGGGCTGCGCGGATGGCAGCCAGTACAAACTGGTTGTATTCCGGGTCACGGCTGTCCAACAGCACGACTTCGGAGCCGTCCGGTATCTGCCTGGCGAACTCTGGATGTTCGATCAGATAGCGAGTGAACTCGGTAAAGAGTTCGTTAAACTTGGCGCGGTAGAACTCGTTCATTGCTGTATTTCTCTCTCATACCTCGCTCAATACGAAGGCCAGTTTTCCATAATGTCGCGCTGTCCGATGGTCAGCATCTCTGCGTTGCTATAGAGTGCGAACCATTCTTTCGTTCCCGATCCGTCGGGGTGCAGTGTGTCTTTGTGAGGGCTACCGTGTGCGCTGTCGTAGCGGACGATGGCATGCCACTTGCCTTCGATCAGTGCCTCGTACTGGACCCGGAACTCGGCGATACTACCTTTTTCCCAAGCGTGATGATGGCGGTAGCGATTCTGACGTTTTTCTGGGTCGAGATAAATCGTGAATTCGCGTTTGCCCATTTCCACTTTGGATTATAGTGTAGATAACCGTCTTGTCAAGCCGAGTGCGCCATCTCAATCACTTTATCCTCCGCAATCGGGTAGACGCGGTCGCAACCGGCGCAGCGGAATCCCTGCTCCTCGCGGGCCAGCCGGCTGCCGCAGGCGGGGCAGCGCAGGATCTCCGGCAGGGGACGGATGCCGCCGCCCCGGGGCTGCCCGGTTTTGATCGCCCAGGCCAGGTCGTAGTCCATCTGCCACGGCCGCGCACTGACCTCTTCGAGGGGGAACTCGTGCAGCAACTGTTCGAACTCGTCGCGGGGGAAGGCTCGCCCAGGCAGGAATTTGGCGTCGGTTCCGATGCGGTTGGTCACCAGTAGCACCCCGCCGGGCCGCAAGACCCGCACCAGTTCCGCCAGCACCGCTCGCGGGTCGGGCGTGAACTCTAGTGCCTCCAGGCAGGTCACACAGTCGAAGGTGTCGTCGTCAAAGGGCAGACGGCGGGCGTCCTGCCACAGGAAGGTCAGCCGGTCCGCGAACTGGGCTGTCCTTCGCACCGCCTCGCGTAGCATGTGGCGGGAGAGGTCGAGCCCGATAATGCGTCCGTCGAAGGCGGGCTGGCGCAGCAGCGCCTGTGGCAGCCGGCCGGTGCCGGTCGCCACGTCGAGCACCAGGGGCGCGGGGACTAATGCCAGTGCGCGGGTGAGCGGCAGACCCAGGAACCATTGTTCGTCGCCAGCGTCGAATTGCTTGATGCGCTCGTAGGCCCGCGCCGACCGGTCGTACAGCAGTATCACGATGCGCGGTCCCAGGTAGGAGCCCTCGGCGATGACCAGTTGCCAGTAGAGCAGCAGCCCCAGCAGTACGAGGCCCAGGAGTCCCAGGATAAGCGCGCCCCAGATCATTGCGTTGCTTACAGCGCCCAGGCAGCGACGAGCATCGCTGCCATTAGCCAGGGCCGGCTGTGGCGCACGTACCAGGAGACAGGCCGATCATGGCTCAACCAGGGGAGCAGCGCCAGTTGTGGGGCCAGCAGCAGCAACAGGAGCCCCGCTGCCAGGGGGTGGTACAGCGCGACCAGCAGCGCCGCCGCCAGGAGTTGGGCGCCAATTCCCAGAGTGCGTCCCCAGGCCGACCTGGTTTGCCAGGCGCTTCCCCAGGCGATTGCAAAGGTCAACGCCAGCCCGACCGAGCGCAGTGTGAGTGGCCCTGAGGCGATGTGTCCTGCCAACCAGGGCAGCGTCACGGCGACGACGGCGTCCCATCCGGGCGCGGTGGACCCCCGGCCGCCTTCCCACGCCAGGCCCAATTGCATCACGGCCAGAGCGGCTACGCTCAGAAGTAGCAGCTCTTGCCCCAGTAACATTGCCAACACCACGGTCAGCGGCAGGGCGACGGCGATTGCGGAGATCGCGCGGCCGCAGGTGGGCCAGAGGATGTTCCGCCACCAGGTGCGCAGTTGCCCCAGCCAGTGGGACGCCCGATCTCCAGGAGAGCCGGGGAGGGTGTAGGGAAGCGTTGTGGCCGGGTCTCCAAAGTGCCAGTTGTGCCAGCGGCGCAGCGGTTTGGCCCAGTTGGTGGTTGCCAGCGCTGCCCACAGCGTGCCCCAGCCTCCATCTACCAGCAGGATCAGCAAGGCCAGCCGCAAAAAGTCTTCGCCCTGCCAGCCAAAGCTGCCCGAGGCCACGATGCCGCACAAACCTGCCCAGCCGGGGCCTAGCCAGGTGACCAGGTCGGTCAAACGGGCTTGGAACTGGACCACGCCGCCAGAGGCCGGGCGAGAAGAAGTGGAATGAGGATTATCTTTCATGGTTGGGTGGATTATACCACAGACTGCTCAATCACGTCCAGCACGGATTGAGCGCAAGTAGTCCAGGAGAAACGGCGCGCGTTGGCAAAGCCGCGTTCGATCAGGCTCTTCCGCAAGGCGGGGTTGGTAGCGATGTGTCGCATAGCGGCGGCGATGGCGCCGGTGTCGCTGGGGTTTACCAGAAGCGCCGCGCCCCCGGCCACCTCAGGCAGGCTCGATGTGGCGCTGGTGATGACCGGGCAGCCGCAGGCCTGGGCCTCCAGCACCGGCAGGCCGAACCCTTCGTACAATGACGGAAAGACGAACGCCAGTGCCCCACTCAGCAGGGCGGCCTTGTCCTCGTCGGGGAGGTAGCCCGGGAAGAGCACACGTCCCTCCAGGCCCAGATGTCGCACTTGCGCGAAGAGGTCGTCGTATAGCCAGCCGCGTTTGCCCGCCAGGATGAGCTGGGTGACTGGGTGACTGGGGGATTGGGTGACTGGGTGACTGGGTGACTGGGCAGTTAGGACAGCGAAGGCTGTGATGATGCGGGCCAGGTTCTTGCGCGGCTGGAGGGTTCCCAGGTAGAGGAAGTAGTCGCCGGTGATGGAGTAACGCGCTTTGACCGCCTCAATCGTGGTGGGGTCGCGCACCGGCGCGAGTGTCTCGTCGCGCCCGGGATAGACGACGGTGATCTTGTCCGGCGGGGTGGTGTAGCGGGCTACCAGGTCGGTTTTGGTGGCCTCGGAGTCGGCCAGGAGGTGCGCGGCGGCGCGCGCGTTCCAGCGGGTGGAGAGGTCGAGGTAGAGCCGCTGTCGCCAGGGGTGGGCCTCCGGGAAGTGGAGGTAGCCCAGGTCGTGGACGGTGACCAGGCTGGCGCGTGGATGGACGAGGGGCAGGACGTGGGCCGGGACAAAGAGCGCGTCCGGCGGACGATGTGCCATCTCCCAGGAAAGGCGCAGATGGGTCCACAGGCGAGGGCAGGGAATGACGCGGAGATCGGCGCCAGGAAAGGCGCCACTGGCAGGCGTCTCCCGGAAGTAGAGGCGGAAGCGATATGTGTTTTCCAGCGCCAGCAGCGCCTGGATGACCCGCTGGGAGTAGACCTCGGTGCCAGTCGGGCGGGCGGTGACGGCGCGGCTGGCGTCAATACCGATCAGCATCTATGACGAGCGCCTACCGAACAGGGTGCGCAGGAGTATCATCAGGCCCACCAGGATTATGAGGACGGGCCACAGCCTGGGCAAGAGTTCGCGGGTCTGGGAGCCGAGCAACTGCAGCGTGATGGCCAGTCCTGCGCCACCTACCAAGAAGGCCACCAGTGCCAGAAAGAACGCGCCCCAATCGCGGAAGCGGGCCGCGATCCATTGGGCCAGGAAAGCGGTACCACCGATGAGGACGAATACGGGCCACCACGTCTCCATGTCCTGGTACTCTAGCGGTCCCAGCGTGATGAAAAAGAACACCAGCCCAACGAGCGTGGCAGCCGTGCCGATGAAGACGAGGCCGGGGTCGCGCCGGGAGCCAAAGATATAGGCGCACAGGAATATCAGCCCTCCGGCGAGAGGGAAGATAGGCCAGATAACGTCCCAGCCGGGGATGCCGACGCCCAGTTCATTCAGCAGGAAGTAGGTGCCCAGCAGGATTAGGAAAAGCCCTGGGAGGATCGCTCCTTTTTTCATCGTTATCTCCTTTCCGTTGTGCAGGACGGCGTAGGATGACGCTAAACTGTCCATCGGTGACTCGAAATTCAGGAGGCGGCGCTCCGGCTTCGCGCATAACCCGTATCATGCGGGGGATACCGGTGCCAACTCGACTCATCAGGCCTAGTTTGGCCAGGAATGTGACCAAGAGGGGGTTACGCTCGACGTGGATGCCAAACAGGATATTGTCCAGCGTCACCGTGTTAGGCAGTTCGCCTGGGTTGATAATCTCCACCCGGTCGTCGAAGATGAAAACGCGCACCTGGCCGCGGATGGTATAGTCGCGGTGGACGATAGCGTTGACAATCGCCTCACGCAACACGAAGGGAGGAAAGTCCGGTTCGTCCTGGCGACGGAGACCTTTGATCTGGCCCGGAAGAGGCAGGCGAAGATCGAGGAAAGCCAGCGCGCCCTCGACCTGTTGTTCCAGTGTGCCCTCAATCTCTTTGCGGTCGCGAAAACGTTCCCCCATTTCAGAGCCGTAGAAGTGGACACCGCTTACGCGGGCAAAAGGGAGATGCCGCTGTGGATAGCGACCGAAGAGTAAGACACCGGCCACCGTCAGTTCCTCGCCCTTCATCAGTTTGAGGTTTCGAAGCAGGCGGGGCAAGGACAAATCAGCCTCATCCACCGACATATCGTAGAGACGATTGAACGTAGCCTCGAAGTAGGGGCGGTTCAGGTCGGCCAAGCCCGTGCCTGGGACTGGCAACTCATCAGAGAACAAGGCGAAGGTAGCCTGGTAGAGACGGCGTAGCTCATCCCGACTGGCTTGTCGCCGGCCCGAGGCAGTGCGAATGTAGTACATGCCCCGGCTGGTGCGGTAGGGACGTTCAACTCCCTTGGGCACGTGCACGACCAACACCGGTCGCTCTCCCAGGTGCACTTTCTCCTGAAAGCAGACCAGCGGAGGCTCTACATTGTGCGTGCAAATCTGGTCTATTCGTTGCATCGTCTGATCTATGTCAGGCACGCTGGTGATTGCTTCTTCATCAGACACGCCCAGGATCAAGCGGCCTCCATCTGTGTTGGCAAAGGCCGCAATGGTGGCTGCCAGGTTGTCAGGGTGAGCCAGGGCTTCCTTGAACTCGGTATAGGAATCTTCACCGTCGGATCAATTGCCTGATTTCTGCTTCTTGCATCATCGCGACTCTCCCTGTTTTTCCAACGTACTGATCTTGTCCACGCGCCGCGCGTGGCGGCCGCTGGCAAATTCGCTGCTGAGGAAGGCCTGCACGATGTCCAGCGCCAGGCCGGGGCCGAGCACTCGCCCGCCCAGGCATAGGACGTTGGCGTCGTTGTCCTGGCGGCTCAAGCGGGCCATGTAGCAGTTGGTACACACGGCGGCGCGAGCACCTTGCACTTTGTTAGCAGCGATGCTCATACCGATTCCCGTACCACAGATGAGGATACCTCGCTCGGCCTCTCCACCGGCCACGGCGCGAGCCACCAGGACGGCGAAATCGGGATAGTCCACTGACTCTGGGCTATGTGTGCCGCAGTCCTGCACCTGGTGACCCTGAGCGATGAGGAACTCGACGATTTGCTGCTTTAATTCATAGCCGCCGTGGTCAGCGCCGATGGCGACGTGCATGGGTTCACTTCCCATTGTGGGGAGCATTGTAGACCGAAACGGCCCACTCGTCAAGGCGGAGCGTGCGCTGCCGCACCGCCGTCAGTTCCCCGGCGGCGACAGGTGTGCTATAATCACGTGGCCTGATGACCAACAAGCAAGACGTGAAGCGTAAAAAACAGGGAGGGGGAGAGATGAGGCATAACGAGAGTAAGTTTGATGGTTTCGGAGGGTTGGAACTCTACTATCAGCGTTGGCGGCCGGAGGGGGAGCCGGAGGCCGTCCTGGCCGTCGTGCACGGCTTCGGCGAGCACAGCGGGCGCTACGGCAACGTGGTGGGCAGGTTTGTTCCCAAGGGGTATGCGGTCTACGCTTTCGACCTCCGGGGGCACGGTCACTCGCCCGGCCCGCGCGGCTACGTCAACGCATGGGCCGAGTTTCGGGAGGACGTGAAACGGTTCCTGGAACTCGTGCACGAGCAGGAAGCCGGTCGGGAGGTCTTTCTGCTCGGGCACAGTATGGGTGGACTGATCGTCCTGGAGTATGTCTTGCACCATCCAGAAGGGCTGGCCGGTGTGGTTGCCTCTGGGCCTCTGCTGGCCCGGGCCGGTGTTTCTCCGTTCCTGATGGCGCTGAGCAAGGTGCTGTCGGGTATTCTACCTCGGCTCACGCTCGACACCGGACTCGACGCCACGACCATCTCCCGCGACCCGGCCGTCGTCGAGGCCTACGTCAACGATCCGCTGGTGCACAGCCTGGGCACACCGCGCTTGAGCACCGAACTCACCCGGGCTATCGAGTGGACGCAGGCGCACGCCGCCGAGATGGCGCTTCCGTGCCTGATCGTGCATGGCAGCGCCGACCGGTTGGTCCCGCCCGAAGGCGGCCGCGTCTTTTACGAGAACGTGGCGCTCAACGATAAGGAGCGACAGGTCTACGAGGGCTATTACCACGAGGTTTTCAACGACATCGGCAAGGAGCAGGTCTTGGCGGCGGTGGAGGCGTGGATAGAGCGGCATCTGTCGCGTTTGAGTGAGTAAGCCATTGTTTGACCAGCCCGCGCCTTTGTGTTAGAATGTCGTCGTTTCCTGGGGGCATACCAGGAGCGTGCGTTAATCTCGTTCTACCTTTGCAAAAACGATGCTTGATTTAGGAATCGTCGTCACCAGTTACAACACGCGCGACTTGCTGCGCACTTGTCTGCGTTCGGTTTACGCCAGCCAGGGCGATTTCACCTTTGAGGTCTGCCTCGTGGACGATGCGTCCTCGGATGGCAGTGCCGACATGGTTGCCGCCGAGTTCCCCCAGGTGCGCATCATCGCCAACGTGGACAACGTCGGCTATCCCAGCGCCAATAACCAGGGTCTGCGTGCCTTTGGCTTTGCAGAAACCCCAAAACACAAACCCCAAACCCCAAACTTCGCGCTGCTCTTGAACTCGGACACGGAGCTGCCGCCGGACGCGCTGGCGCGGATGCTGGACTTTGTGGCCGAGCGCCCCGACGCTGGCATCGCCGGTCCCAAACTGATGCTCCCAGACGGCTCACTCGACCTGGCCTGCCGGCGTTCGTTCCCCACGCCGGAGGTCTCCTTTTACCGGCTGGTGGGCCTCGCGCGCCTGTTCCCGCGCAGCCGGCGCTTTGGCCGTTATAATTTGACCTATCTCGATCCCGATCAGGTCACCGAGGTAGATTCCGTCGTGGGGGCATTCATGCTGGTGCGGGCGGAGGCTATCGCCCAGGTCGGTCTGATGGACGGGCGGTTCTTTTTGTACGGCGAGGACCTGGATTGGGCTTACCGTATCAAGGCGGCCGGTTGGAAAGCCTACTACAATCCGGCCGTGACGGTGCTGCACGTCAAGCGAGCGTCTACCCGTCAGAACCCGCGCGCTCGGATCGAGTTTTACCGCGCGATGGACATGTTCTATCGAAAGCACTATGCCGCCCAGACTTCCTGGTGGCTTCATGCTTTCATAGTCGGCGCCGTGGCGTTGCGACAGGAGGTTGAACAAGTGCGGCTTGCTCTCACTCCGACCAGACGACAATCGGAGGCTGCGCCGTGAAGTCGAGGACGCGGTCCCAGATGATCTTTGTATTCACGTTGGCTCTCACCGACGTGACGATGGCCGGTTTGGCCTTTGTCCTGGCTTACTGGATGCGCCGCTTGATTCCTTGGCCGGACAGTGCGCAGGGCATGGGCCACTTTTACGACTATGCCGGTATTGAGTTGGCCCACAGTGTGTCTATCCTGGCGGTATTTTCCTTCTCCGGCCTGTATCGCCTGGCCCGCGTGCCCTCGCGCATTGACGAGTTCTACTCCATCTTTGTATCCACTACGGTAGGTACGCTGATGGGGGTGGCACTTTCCTCGCTGCTTTTCAAGAACAGTCCTCTGGAGCTGGACTACTCGCGGGGGATGATCTTTTATGGTTGGGGGCTGACCATCGTGCTCATTACCGCTGGCCGGGTGATGCACGCGCGCATCCGGACGGGGCTGCGCAGGCAGGGCTGGGGGCGCGACAGGGTGCTCATCGTCGGCACTGGCGACGTGGGGCGGATGATCTTTCAGAAAATCCAATCGAACCCCGGGCTGGGGTACGAAGTGGTCGGCTTCGTCGCTGTCAATGGCTCGAACGAGATGCCACCGGGCGCACAGATTCTTGGCTACGCCGGCGACCTGTCGCCCACTATTGACCAGCACCAGGTTGACGAGGTCATCATCGCCTTGCCGGAGGCGACGCACCAGGAGATCCTGATGTTGCTTTCGGAGTGCGAGCGGGGCAAGGTGACGATCAAGGTCTTTCCCGATGTGTTCCAGATCATGGCCAGCCAGGTGAGCATCGGCGAACTGGGAGGTCTGCCACTGCTGACTGTGCGCGACATCGAGTTGCGCGGCTGGCGGCGTGTAGCCAAGCGGCTGATGGACGCCGTCGGGGCAGCCTGTGGGCTGGTGCTGATTTCGCCGTTGCTGATGCTGATGGCGTTCTTGATCAAGCTGGATTCGCGCGGCCCGGTGTTCTACTCCCAGGAGCGGATGGGCCTCGACGCCCGGGTCTTTCAGATGTTAAAGTTTCGCTCTATGCGGCAGGATGCGGAGGTCCGCGGTCCCGGCTGGACGGTAGAGGATGACCCCCGCGTCACCCGGCTGGGGCGCATTATCCGTCGCCTCAATGTGGATGAATTGCCCCAACTGATCAACGTGTTGATCGGGGAGATGAGCCTGGTGGGGCCGCGGCCTGAGCGTCCCATCTACGTCAACCAGTTCCGCCGCTCCATCCCGCGCTACATGGACCGCCACTGGGAGAAAGCTGGCATAACCGGCTGGGCACAGGTCAACGGGTTGCGCGGCGATACCTCCATCACCGAGCGAACCAGGTACGACCTGTGGTATATCGAGAACTGGTCGCTGTTTCTGGACATCAAGATCCTGATTCGCACGTTCTTCAACCTCTTCAGGTCGTCGAATGCGTACTGAGCAGGTATGAGGTTGTTGTGTGATCAGGGAATGGTCACCTGGTCGGAGAGGATGAGGCGGCCATCGGGCAGGAGTCTGTCCATCGCGTCCCGCGCTTTTAGCCGAATCTTTATCTCGGGCTTGTACCAGCCGACGACCAGGTCGTACTGCCCGGACGGCGCCCCCTCCAGTGAAAGCACTATCTCATCGGAGACGACCTCACCCGGTGCCCACAACCCGGTGGGGTAGGTGAACTTTCGGGGCATCGTATCCACCTGCGCCACGGGCTGTCCGGTGGCCGGGTCGGCCAGGTGAACAAAGAGCATGTAGTGTTCATCGGGGACAGCCAGCGCCCGCCAGTGGAGCGTCAGGTGCAGCGTGTCCCCCTCCCGTTTCAGGTCATACCCCGCCAGTTCGATCATCCCACCAAAGCAAGCGCCCACGGCCCGCTGCATGGGCGGC
>JAUXFI010000018.1 GCA_030620125.1 Anaerolineae bacterium | reverse complement strand
GACAGGATTTACAAGATTTACAGGATAAAAACAGAAAGATAATCTTGTTAATCCTGTAAATCCTGTCAAAAGTCTGTTTGTCTGACGTTGCTAAATTATTTCCGATAATGTCTATTGTAAACGGTTCTGGCTCTCCTGTCAACAAATGGCTACCCTGGCCTCGGTTGACAACGTGGCACTTGTGGTTACAATGAACCAACGATGCAGACTTTTTCCCGCAACAATTTGAGGTGGATCACCTGCCTTGCATTGCTGTCCATTCCGCTCGCAGGCTGCCTGGGACACCCATCTCCTACGCCTGGCCCAACTTTGTTCCCTTCCCCAACGTCGCACGCCATTTACCTGCCGGGCGTGGGCAGTGGCGAGACATCCCCTGTCCCCACGCCTTCCCCAACGGCCCCTGCGCCGACCGAGCGCCCCCCCTCCGGCCCCACGCCGCTGCCGCCACCCGTCCCCAAGCCTGGCTACGGCATACAGGTACATCTCCTCGCCGGCGACATGGCAGAGACTCTACGCTGGGCGCAAGGGCTGGGCGTCGGGTGGGTCAAGCAACAGGTGGAATGGCACACTATCGAGCACGGGCCGGACGACTTGGATTGGGCTCTCCTGGACCACGCCGTGGAGGCGTGCGACGGCTTTGGCTTCAAACTGCTGCTCAGCGTGACTCACGCCCCCGACTGGACGCGCGCCTCCGAATTGGAAAGCGGCCCCCCGGCCGACTATGCCGAGTTTGGTCGCTTCATGGGACAACTGGCGAGCCGCTACCGGGGCCGCGTGGCGGCCTACGAGCTGTGGAACGAGCCCAACCTGGCCCGCGAGTGGCGGGGAGAGCGCCTGGACCCGGCCCGCTTCGTCGCGCTGGTGGCCGAGGGGTCCAGAGGTGTGCGAGCCGCCGACCCGGACGCTCTGGTCATCAGCGGCGCGCCGGCCGTGACCGGCATCAACGACGGCGTGGAGGCGATTGACGACCGCGTCTTCCTGCGCGGGATGTACGAGGCCGGCGTCGCCCAATGGGTGGATGGCATCGGCGCTCATCCCTACGGCTTTGCTAACCCACCCGACGAAAGTTGGCAAGACCACACGCACGTTGCCTCCGGTCACAACAGCCACCCCAGTTTCTTCTTCCGCGACACGCTGGAGGACTATCACGCCATCATGCTCGAGTACGGCGACACGGAGCGCCAGATCTGGGCCACCGAATTCGGCTGGCCTTCAACCAAGGGGATGGGACAGATGGACACGACAGGCTGGGAGTACGCGCGGGAGGTCAGCGAGGTCCAGCAGGCAGACTACGTCGTGCGTGCCTTTCAGATGGGGGACGAGTGGCCCTGGGTAGGGCCGATGTTTCTGTGGAACCTGAACCTGGCGGCCGTATGGGGTACAGGGAACTCTTTCTCTGCCTACAGCCTGCTGCGGCCCGCTGGCGCCTACCGTCCGGCCTACATCGCGCTGCGCCTGGCAGAGCCGCTGTCGCCGTGACTACGGCTGCGGCGTTGGCGTGGGTGTGGGTGTGGGCGGCACGTAACCCTCCTCTGCCTGGGGCGGCAGCGGGGAAAGCGGCAGGCCGTAATAAGCCTCGATCACCTGGCGGGTCATAGGCGCAGCGAAGGTCGAACCCTCACCCACGTTCTCCACTATCACGACGATGGCGATCTCGGGGCTGTGCGCCGGAGCGTAGGCGGCAAACCAGGAATGGGGGTCGGTGTCCGGCCCGCCGACCTCGGCAGTGCCGGTCTTGCCGGCGACGGGGATGCTCAGCCCGGCGAAGCGGTGAGGCGCAGTGCCGATGGACCTGGTGGTCACGCCCAACAGCGCCTCTTGAATGGCCGCCAGGTGCTCCGGGCTTACCGGCAGCGTGCCGACAACCTCCGGCTGCGCCACCAGCTCCGGCTCCACGTCTCCGGCCGGGCCAAAACGCTCCACGACGTAGGTCCGGTAGAGTGTGCCACCGTTGGCGACCGCCGCGATCATGCGCGCCACCTGCAGTGGCGTCACCAGCAGGTAACCCTGCCCGATGGCCAGATTGACCGTGTCTCCCACCCACCAGATTTCGCCGATGTTGTTGACCTTCCACTCCGGGTCGGGCATCAGCCCGCCCTCCTCGAGCACTCCCTCCAACCCGGTTGGCTCCCCGAACCCAAAGCCCCGCCCGAAGCGGGGGAGCACGTCCTGCCCCACTCCGTCGAGCGCCAGCCCCACGGAGTAGAACACGACGTCGCACGAGGCAGTCAGGCCATCCTCCAGGCTGATGTCGCCGTGCCCGTCCTCTTTCCAACAACCCTTGCGGGCCGACGGTCCCAGCCCTTCCCAGTAACCGGGGCAGTAAAAGATCGTCTGCTCCGGGTCCATCCCTCCCTCCTCCACCGCTGCCGACATGGTGATGATCTTGAAGACGGAGGCGGATGGATAAGTACCCTGAGTGGCGCGGTTGAATAGCGGGCGGTCGGGGTCGGCCAGGATCTGGGAGCGGCCGACTGCGCCGGCCGGCCCGATGAAGACGTTGGAATCAAAGCCGGGGCCGCTGGCCAACGCCAGTACCGCGCCGCTGTGCGCGTCGAGCACGACGATGGCTCCCCTGCGACCGCCCAGAATCTGCTGCACCTGCTCTTGAAGGTCGCGGTCGAGCGTGATGTGGATGGCACGACCAGGCACGGCCGGGCGCTCCGCCACCGTGGCGATCTTTTCCCCCGCCGGGGTGACGACGACGAGCGTACCGCCATGCCGGCCGGCCAGGGTCTCTTCCCCCCAGGCCTCCAGCCCCGACACACCCACCCACTCATCGCCCCGGTAACCCTGGGCGCGGTAGGCCTCCAGTTGCTCGGCCGGCACAGGCGACACCCAGCCGACGACGTGGGGCGCGGCGCTGTGGGGGTACATGCGCCCCTCTCTCTCGTCCCGGTAGATACCAGGAATGGAGGCCAGGAGGCTGTTGTGGTCCACACTCACCTCGGCAGGGATGTCGGCGATGGGCACTTTCCAGTCAGCGGGAGCCGTGGCGTACCGGCCGCGTATCTCATCCGGGGAGCGCCCTGTGACCAGCGCCAGAGCTGCCAGGAGCGCGTCCTCGTCTTCAATCTGGCCGGGGATGACGCCGACTGTGACAATCGTGCCCTCGGTCGCCAGGCCCAATCCGGCGCGGTCGTAGATGTTGGCGCGGACGGGGATGGAGTACCCCATCCGAAAATATTGGCCGCCCGACAGTTGCGGCCAGATCAACCCTTCATCCCAATCCACCAACCACTGCTCGTCGTGCAGGCTAAGCGACATCAGCGTGTCGGTGATCAACGCGCCGACCAGCGCCGTATCCAACTCCAGGTGGAAAGAGACGGAGGCCCGGTCGTCCTCCTGCAGGGCGGACTGGAGGCGCGTGGTGACGGTGAGCACTGTAGCGGTGTCGAGCGCGCCCCGGTAGCGTTGGGTGAAACTCTCGGCGTCAATGGCCGCCCGGCTGGCCGGGGAGAGGCGAGGGTACATCGTCGCATAGTCGCCCACCTCCCAGGCATCCAGGAAGGTAGCGGCGGTCGCGCCGGGAGAGGGCGGCAGAGGGGTGGGCGTGGGAGTGGGCTTGGGGGTAGAAACAGGATTGGCGGGAACAGCGGTCAGAGTACCGCTGCAGCCCGCCAACAGAAGCACGATCAGGAAAAACGCCGGTGCAGGTTTCTTCATCAATCCGCATTATAGCGGCGAATCGCCCGGCTGTCCAGCCAGGGCGACTGCGTAGACTGTACAGTGGTGATCGGTGTGAGATTGGCAAGCAGCGGGAACATTGCAGGGCGGTTCTACCCCCCAGGCGCGCAGGCAGCGGGTCAAATGGCAGAGGGGAAGCCCCATCACGTTGGCGTAGCAGCCCTGCAACCCGCCAACGGGATGAAATCCAGAATGTTGAACGGCGTAGGCGCCGGCCTTGTCGAGGGGATCGCCGCTGGCGACGTAGGCTTCAATCTCAGCACCGGTGTAGGCCCGCATTGTCACCTGGGTCTCGACCACGTCGGTCAGCGCGCGGCCGGTGGCGGTCTCCAGCAGGGCAACGGCGCTGTAGACGGTGTGAGGTCGCCCGCGCAGGCGATACAGCATCGCCGTCGCCTCGGCCGCGTCGCGCGGTTTGCCCAGGACTTGGCCGTCCAGCGCGACGACGGTGTCACAAGCGACGATGATCGCGCCGAATCCTTGCAAAGGTCTGTGAGCAGATTCCAGGCCAAAAGTGCCCTCGCCTATCGGGAACTGTCCTGTTGCTGGTGCTATTCGCAATCTTTGCAAGGGTAGGGCGGCGCTGGCTTTGGCCTGGCTCAACCTGGCGACCAACTCGTCCGGCAATTCACCCGCCCGAGGGGACTCGTCCACGTTCGCCGCGGTCACCTCGAAGGGCAACCCCAGCAGCGCCAGCAACTCACGGCGGCGGGGGGATTGGGAAGCCAGTAGCAGATTCGTCATTCTTCCAGCCTTGACAAGTAAGCTATGTTGGTTATACTGGGAACAATGTTCCTGGCATTGCCAGGGGGTCACGTTTCCAAGTACCGACAATGATAGCGCCGTGGCGCAGGCCAGGGCGCTATTGTAACACATACGCCGAGCTCAGGGAAGGTACCAATGTCTCTCCAAAGCGTGCGACGTGAGCCACCCGACCCCTACCGCCAGCGCCTCTACCGGCAGGCAATCCTGATCGCCATCGTGGGGAATGGTCTGCTGGTCGTGAGCAAGGGGACGGTAGCGTGGCTTTCGGGCAGCAGCGCGGTGCTATCGGATGCTGCCAACTCGCTCTCGGACATGTTGTACAGCCTGCTGATGGCGGCCGGGCTGTACCTGGCACAGCAGCCAGCCGACGAGGGACACCCACAGGGGCACAGCCGCTTCGAACCGCTGGTCGGCGTGTTCATCGCGACAACGATGGCGGCGGCGGGTTTCGTGGCGCTGCGTGGGAGCGTGCTGCGCTTTCTCTCCGGCGCGACAGCGATTGAACCTGGCTGGCCCACGGCTGTGCTGGTGGGGGGTATGCTGGTCAAGGTTGGGATGTACCGGCTGGTCGAGCGTATTGGACGGCTGGCCCACAGCCCCGCCATCCGTGCCAGCGCCCGTGATAACCTGGCTGACGTCCTGACTTCCGCTGCGGCACTGCTGGGCGTGCTGGGCTCTCGTTTCATCCACCCGCTGTTCGACCCGGCGGCCGGGGTGATAGTTTCGTTGTGGATCTTTCGCGCAGCCTGGGGAATCCTACACGAGAACCTGGGCTACCTCACCGGCCGTGGCGCGCCGCCAGAACTCGTGGCCCAGATCGTCACTGCTGCGTCGGCTGTGCCAGGCGTCCTCGATGTCCACCAGGTCATCGCCGACCACGTGGGGCCACAGGTGCGGGTGGACATTCACATTGACGTGGATGGCGAGATGACACTCCACCAGGCCCACACCATTGCCGACCGGGTACAGGCGCAGGTCGAGGTACTGCCGGCAGTGGACCTGGCCTTTATACACGTGGAGCCGGCTAACCCATTGCCTCCAGAGCTTTTTCCAGGTGACCAAGAGCCGCCCGGAGAGTGATGGCAAAACCGGCCGGCAGTGGATGCCCCTCCTGCACCGCCCCCTTGAATGTCGCCTCAATCTCGTAGGCCAGGGCGGCCAGATCCTCGTAGCCCATCGTGGCCGAGTCGCCCGCGAGAGTATGGGCGGCACGGTAGGCCGCTTCCAGCCCCCCAGGGTCGGGAGCGCCGGCTTCGAGTTGCGCCAGTTGCCGCTGCAACTCTTCCAGGCACTGCTGCGCTTCCGTGATATAGATCTCTTGATAGGCTGCAAGTTCCGTTTTCACAAATGTCCTCCTCACTCGCCCGGCGTGGAAGCCAGCGCCTCCAGGCGGCGCAGTTCCGCCAACAGTGATTTAGGGGTAAGCGCGCTCTTGCACATCAATCCCTGGACTTTATCGTTGAGGGATTTGCGCTGTTCCCCCGTCACGTCTATGGCGGTGAGCACGATGACCGGGATGTCCGCTGTTTCGGCATCGGCTCGCAGCGCCTCCAGCACCTCAAAGCCGCTCATTCCTGGCATCAGCAGGTCGAGCAGGATGACATCGGGACGCTCGCTGCGCGCCAGGGTCAGCCCCTGCTGACCATCGTAAGCCGGAAGCAATGTACAGGACTCGGCGCGCAGCATTGCTCGCAGCAGCGGGACGAGGTGTTGGTCGTCGTCTACGACCAACACCTTGACTTTTCGATCCACGGGTTCGGGTGTTATCAGCCGGTCGAGCAACTCTTGCAGGTCACTCCACTGCACCGGTTTGGCCAGATAGTCCACCGCTCCCAGGCTGAGTGCCAACTCGCCATCCTCCAACACCGAGATCGTCAGCACCGGGATGTCTTTGGTCTGGGGATCTGACTTGAGAGCACGCAGTATGCTCCACCCGTCTTGACCAGGCAGTTTGATATCCAGCGTGATCAAGGCGGGTTTCAACTCCCGAACTCGCTCCAGCACGCCCACGCCATCGTAGTGCTGGATGGGTGCGTAGCCCTCCTGGCGCAGGTAGAAGGACAGGAGATTGCTGAATTGACGGTCGTCCTCGACTACCAGTACTGTGTTGCCCTCGGAAGGCAGTGCTACCTCTTTGGCTTCAGCCGCCTCTGGTTCTGGGACCAATGGGCCAACGAGCGGGAGCAAGAAGGAAAAGATCGCGCCGTGCCCGTACTCGCTGTCCACCCAGACGCGGCCCCCGTGCATCTCGACTATGCGCTTGCTGATGGCCAACCCCAACCCCGTCCCCGTCATCTCCCGCGATGCCGAGCCATCCGCCTGGCGGAACTCTTCAAAGATAATGCCCTGATCCTCCGGCTTGATCCCGATGCCCGTATCCGCCACCGAGAACAGCATGGTGGCCGGATCGGCCTGGCGGCAGGAGAGGGTGATGTGTCCCTCAGCAGGGGTGAACTTGTGGGCGTTGCTGAGCAGGTTGAGCAGTACCTGCTTGACCCGGAAGCGGTCGGCAGTGAGGGACGGCAGGCCATCGGGCCATTCTATCGTCAGCACCTGCGACTTTTTCTCGATCAGCGGCGCGGTCGTCATCTCTACTTCCGCCAGCAACTCTGACACATCAAAGATCATTAGCTCCAACTCCATCCGCCCGGCCTCGATCTTGGAGAGGTCGAGGATGTCGTTGATCAGGTTCAGGAGGTGATGCCCGCTGGAGTGGATGTTCTCCAAACACTCATTTTGGTCGGGGGTCATCTCGCCCACCAGGCCGTCAATCAGCACTTCGGAGAAGCCAATGATAGAGTTGAGCGGCGTGCGGAGTTCGTGGCTCATGTTGGCCAGGAACTCGCTCTTGAGCCGGTCGAGCTCCTGCAAGCGGACGTTGGCCTCCTCCAGCGCATCCGCGCGCTGCTGTAGCTCGACCCTGGCAGCATCCACTTGCTCAAACAAGCGCGCGTTCTCAATGGCGACCGCTACTTGATCGGCGAAGGCGAAGGCCAGCCGCCCATCCTCCTCGCTATAGGCCCCTGGCCGACGGTTGTCCACGGTGAGGATGCCGATGATCCTGTCCCGCACGATGAGAGGCGCTCCGATCCACCCGTGAATATGAGCGGTCTCTTCCCCCGGCTGCCAGCGCAGGTCGTCCTGAGCGTCCTCAATGACCAACGGACGCCGGGCGCGCATCACGGCTGCGGAAAGGGTGTCCTCCTCAGCGCTGAAGGAGAGCTGCAGCGTCGCTTCCAAGTCCGGGAAACCCCGGGCGGCCGTCACCTTGAAGCGGCCCTCGTCCAACAACAACACGGTGCTGCTGTCGTATTGGATTACCTGCGCCAGTTGATCGAGGACGGGAGGCAGGATTTCGTCCAGGCTGAGGCTGGCGCCGACGACACGCGCCGTCTCCTGCAACGCCTCGGCTATCTCCCGGCCGCGCTGCGCAGCCTCGTACAGCCGTGCATTCTTGATAGCAGCGGACAACTGGCCCGCTACCGTCTCAAGCACGTCCACGTCCTGTTGATCGAAGGCATTGGGGGCTTGATCCTCGATCTCCAGCACGCCGATCACCTGATCACCGACTTTGATGGGCACCGAGAGCGAGGAAGGGGGAGCCCATTCGTCCACCCGGTAGAAGCGCGGGTCGGAGAGGGCCTGGTTGGCCAGTTGGGTCTCGCCAGTGGCCGCCGCCATGCCGATCAACCCCTCCCCCACGCGCTGCCGGTAGCCGTCGGGGATGACCGTCCAGAAGTCGTCGTTGGCAGCGGCGACGTAGAGATCGCCGGGGGTGTCATCCGCCAAGAGCAGGACGGCCATCCGGAAGTAGCCCAGTTCCCGCACCACGCTGTCCACGACTCCCTGGAGCAGTTCCTGCTGGTCGAGGGTGGCGGCCGCGCGACTGCTGATGGCATTGAGCGTTGCCAGTTGCCTGGCCCGCGTGTGCAGTGCATCCTCGGCCTGCGCGCGCTCAAGCGCCCGGCCAAGGATCTGGGTGGCGTTCCTCAGAAAGCCGGTCTCCTCGACCTCCCATTCCCGGCGCTGATCCGTCTCGTCAAAGCCCAGGAAGCCGTAGAGAGTGCCGTGGATGAACATGGGGATGACGAGGATGGAGAGAATGTCCTGTTCTTCCAGGATCTCCTTCTCGGGGGAAGGCAATTGGCTTACGTCGGAGGCTGCGATGACCTCATTGTCGCGAAGCTGGCCCATCCACCAGGGAAAGATGTCAGTGTCCAGTCCCTGCAAGCTCTCGATCTGCGGCGTGGTCCCTTGGGCCACCCACTCGTGGGTGTTGTCCATCTTGACGCCGTCGTCGTAGATTTTGAAGAGGTAGACCCGGTTGGCGTTCACCACGGTACCGGTGTCTCTCAGCATCTCGTTGATCGCCTGATCCAGGTTCTGGGGGTCCACGAAGCGGCTTGAGGCCTGGCTCAGCACGCGCTCCATCTCCAGGCGGTATGCCCGTTCCGCTTGCGCCTGCTTGCGCTCGGTGACGTCGCGAACGACGCTTTGGAACCCGGCGATCTCATCTCCTTCGGTGAGGAGACTCTCTGTTTGCTCAACCCACTTTATCTCTCTGGCCCGGGTGATAATGGGAAATTCCAGTATCGTCTCCCGGACACGCTCCTGGAGTTGTTTCTGGTAGAATGACGTGACTTGTTCATGCCAATCTGCGGGGATCAACTCCGTAAAGTGCATCCCAACCAGTTCGTCTGTCGAGTAGCCGGTCAGCTTTTGAGCAGGCGGATTGACGTAGGTAAAGTAGCCTTGAGTATCGATGGTATAAACGACGTCAATGGCTTCTTCAACGATCTGCCGATATCGCTGTTCGCTCTCCCGGAGTTTCTCCTCTATCCGCTTGCGCTCGGTGATGTCCTTGTCCACGCCCCGGTAGCCCAGCAGGTTGCCCTCGCTATCCAGGATGGGCACGCCGCTGGTCAGCAACACCACCTCGCGGCCATCTTTGGTCGAGTTGTGGTTCTCCAGGTCCACGATCGGCTGCTTGTTGGCAGCCATCCCGGCAAAGAGTTCGCCCATGTGGGCTGCCTCGTCGGGAGGCATGAACTCGAAGGGTGTCTTGCCCAGGACCTCTTCAAGTGTGTAGCCCAGCACGTCAACTATACTCTCAGAGCAATAGGTGTAACGGCCTGCACTGTCCGCTTCCCAGACCCAGTTGGCCGTGCTCTCGACAATGTCCCGGAACCGCTCCTCAGACGCGCTCAACTCGCGGGTGCGCTCGGCGACGCGTTGCTCCAGCGTGTTGACCATATCGGCCAACCGGTCCGCCATCCCATTGAAAGCAGCGGCCAGTTGTTCGATCTCGTCGCCCGTCTTGATGTTCAGCCTGTGGTCGAGGTCCCCGCCGCCAATGATCTCCGCTCCCGTCTCAAGTTCGTGAATTGGGTTGAGGATTGACTTTGCCGTGAGAAATGCGATGATCAGCCCCGCAGCCAGGGTCAGTATGCTCGTCACTGAAAACGTCCGGGAGCTACTTGTAATCATTCGATAGACCGCGTCTTGCGCGTCGAGTAACTCTTGCTCGTGTACGGGTAGATGTTCGTCTAGCATCTCGATCAGTTCATCTTTGCACAGGCGGATTTCCTCTTGACCCTGCGACAATGTCTCTTCGCTGGCCCCACGTTGATATGCGTCAATGAGGTCATTGCACAAGTCAATTAGATGCAGACCCCCGCGTTCTATCTCTTCTGCGCTTTTATCTTGCCTACCGGCGTGTGTCTCGTGCTCGACGTGGGTGCGCAACGACTCCCGTAATTGACTCATATTTTCCTGGGCGTATTGCACGCGTATCTCGTCACCGGTGCGGAGATAGTCTCTGCTCTCCACGATCATCTCCAACGCCAATTGCCTGGTGTTCATCGTTGCCTGCAGAGACGGCAGGACGTCTTGCGCAACGGTCGCGAAACGCGCGTGTATTGTCCGGTAGTCGTGCAAGGCCACCAGGCACAAAATCAGAGACAGCACGACGATCACGAAATAGCCGCTGAATAGCTTGTTTCTCAGTTTCATGTCACTCTCCCCCGTTGGACTCCTCCGTTGAAGAACAAGTGAGCCATCCCTCCTTCTGCCAATTACCGCCGTAGCCCCTCCAGGCGACGCAGTTCCGCCAGCAGCGATTTTGGGTTGAGCGCGCCCTTGCGCATCAGCCCCTGGATGTGGTCGTTGAGGAGTTTATGGTCCTCTTCGGCCACCTCCTTGGCGGTAAGCACGATGACCGGGATGTCAGCCGTTTCGGCATCGGCCCGCAGCGCCTCCAGCACCTCGAAGCCGCTCATTCCCGGCATCAGCAGGTCGAGCAGAATCACGTCGGGATGCTCACTACGCGCCGAGGCTAACCCCTGCTTGCCGTCATAAGCCGGAAGTAGCGTGCAACTGCCGGCCGGCAGCATTTGTTGCAGCAACTTTATCACCCCGGGATCGTCGTCCACGACCAGGACGGTGATGTGCTGCGTGAGGGGGTCAGGCGATGCCAGCCGGTCAAGCAGCCTGTGCAGGTCATCCCGATGCACCGGTTTGACCAGGTAATCCACTGCTCCCAGGCTGAGCGCCAATTCGCCATCCTCAAACACCGAGATGGCCAGCACCGGGATGTCTCTGGTCTGAGGGTCCGACTTGAGGGCACGTAGTACGTCCCAGCCGTCTTGATCGGGGAGCATAATGTCCAGGGTGATCAAGGCCGGTTTCAACTCACGGGCCTTATCCAGCACGTCCACGCCGTTGTAGTGCTGTACCGGCACGTAGCCCTCCTGGCGCAGGTAGAAGGCCAAGAGATTGCTGAACTGGCGGTCGTCCTCGACTACCAGCACTATCTTGCTGTCGGAAGACTGTTCAGTTTCTCCAGCCGCCTCCGCTTCTGCGGCTGATAGGCCAGCGAGCGGGAGCAGGAATGAGAAGGTCGCCCCGTGCCCATAATCACTCTCCACCCAGATGCGGCCCCCGTGCATCTCGACCATCCGCTTGCTGATTGCCAGCCCCAACCCGGTGCCTGTCATCTCCCGCGATGCTGAGCCATCCACCTGGCGGAACTCTTCAAAGATTACCTCTTGATCCTCGGGCTTGATCCCGATGCCCGTATCCACGACCGAGAACAGCATCGTGGCCGGATCGGCCTGGCGGCAGGAGAGGGTGATGTGTCCCTCGACGGAGGTGAACTTGTAGGCGTTGCTGAGCAAGTTCAGCAGGATCTGCTTGACCCGGAAGCGGTCGGCGGTGAGATGCGGCAGGCCGTCGGCCCATTCTATTGTCAGCACCTGCGACTTTTTCTTGATCAGCGGCGTGATTGTCACCTGCACCTCCGCCAGTAACTCTGCCACGTCGAAAGTCGTTGACTCCAGTTCCATCCGCCCGGCCTCGATCTTGGAGAGGTCGAGGATGTCGTTGATCAGGTTCAGGAGGTGATACCCGCTGGAGTGGATGTTCCCCAAACAATCGTTTTGGTCGGGGGTCATCTCACCCACCAATCCATCCATCAGCACCTCAGAGAAGCCGATGACCGAATTGAGCGGTGTGCGGAGTTCGTGGCTCATATTGGCCAGGAACTCGCTCTTGAGCCGGTCGAGCTCCTGCAAGCGGACGTTTGCCTCCTCCAGGGCCTCTGCCCGCTGCTGCAACTCGATCCCGGCGGCCTCTACTTCCTCGAACAGGCGAGCGCGCTCAATGAGTACCACCAGGTTGCTGGCCAACGTGCTCAACAGCCGCTGGTCATCACCGGTGAAGGCGTTGGGCTGAGGGCTTTCGATATTGAGGACGCCGATGACCCGTGGGCCGGTAACCAGAGGGACGCATAGTTCGGAGCGGGTATTGGAGGCGGCTTCATAGTAGCGGGGATCCAGGCGCACGTCGGGCACGAGGGCAGGCTCGCCGTGCTGGGCCACCCAACCGGTGATGCCCTCGCCTAATCGCAGGCGCAGACCCTCGACCGCACCGGGGGGATAGCTGACGCTGGCCTCCACGCGCAGTGTGCCGCTCTCTGCATCCAGCAGCATGAGCGCCACGTTGTTGCCCTCCAACTCGACGGCCAGGGCCTCTGCGGCGGCCTGCAAAGCCTCCGCCAGGCGCACCCCGGAGACGGCAGCCAGGCCCACGTCGCTGAGCAAGCGCAGTTCGCGCACCCGGCGGCTCGTCTCCTCGAAAAGCCGGGCGTTCTCAATGGCCACGGCGGCCTGGTTGGCGAAGGTGAAGACTAACTGTCCATCCCCTTCGCCGTAGGTCCCCGGCCGGCGACCGTCCACGGTGAGGATGCCGATAACCCTATCCCGGACAATGAGGGGCGCTCCAATCCAACCGTGAATGTGCGCGGTCGCCGGGCCCGACTTCCAGCGCGCGTCGTCCTGAACGTCCTCAATGACCAACGGGCGCCGGGCGCGCACGACGGCTGAGGAAACGGTATCCTCAGCGGCGCTGAAGGAGATCCGCAGCGCCCCCTCCATATCAGGAAATCCCCGGCAGGCCGTCACTTTGAACTGGCCGTCGTTCAGCAACAACACGGCGCTGCTGTCGTATTCGATCACCTGCGCCAGTTGCTCCAGGATGAGGGGCAGGACTTTATCCAGATTGAGGCTGGCGTTGACGACGCGCGCCGTCTCCTGCAATGCCTCGGCCACCTCCCGGCCACGCTGCTCGGTCTGGTACAGCCGGGCGTTCTCGATGGCCACGGCGACCTGGTTAGCCAGGGCCTGGGCGATTACGGCGTCCGCTGCGGTGTAGAAGCCAGGCTGCGTACTGTCAGCCATCAGCACACCGATCGTCTCGTCGCGCACCAGCAGCGGCACCCCCATCCAGGCGCGGATGTCCTCGGCCCCTGGCACCCAGATCCAGTGCTCGTCCTCCCGCACGTCGGCGATGACGACGGGGCAGCGGTCGCGGGCTATGGTCTGCAGGATGGGACTGTCGCCCAGGCGCAGGGGAACCTCGGCCTTTACCAGTTCCTCGTCCTCGTAGTTGACCACAGCCGCCATAGCGGGCTCGTCGCCAGCGAAGAGCAGGATAGAAGCGGTGTCGTAGGCCAATACGCGCTTCAACTGGCGCAGGACGAGGGAGAGAACCTCGTCCAGTTCCAGCGTGGAGCCTACGGCGCGGGAGACTTGTTGCAGGATGTCGGCGCTCTCGCGGGCGACCTGCTCCGCCTGGTACAGCCGCGCGTTCTCAATGGCAATGGCCGCCTGGTTGGCGAAGAGGGTGGCCAGCCAGACGTCGTGCTCATCAAATCCCCTGGCCCGGCCGCTCCCGGCGAATTCCATGACGCCGATGACCTGCTCGCCACGCTTGAGGGGCATGCCGAGGACGGCAGTGAGCGGCTCGGCCTCCCAGTCCGGCGATCGTCCCTCCCAATGGCAATAGTCGTCCACGGCCAGCGGTGCGCCGCTTTGCAGCACCTTGCCGGCGATCCCTTCGCCGGGCGACAGGCGCGTGCCGGTGTGGTCCTGCGTGAAGCCATGACTGACGACCAGTTCGAGGCCTTCACTCATCCTGTCGGCAAGGTAGATGCCCCCCGCCCTGACGTCCAGCAGGCGGCAACCCCGCTCCACGACGTTCTGCAAGAGTTCGTCGAGTTCCAGTTGAGCCGTGACCGCCAGGGAGATTTCGCGCAGGATCTCTAGTTCTTCACCCCGGCGCTTGATTTCCTCCTCCGCCCGCTTGCGCTCGGTCACCTCGACGGTCAGTGCCGCCGTCCGCGCGGCCAACTGATCCTCGCGGTCGCGCAGGCGGCCGGCCATTTCATTAAACGCTTCGGCTACCTGACCGACCTCGTCTTGGCGGGCGATGTCAATCCGGTGCCTCAGATCGCCTTGCCCGATGCGTTCTGCCCCGGCACTGAGCCTCTCCATCGGCTGGAAAATCAGTCGGCTCAGGAAACGAGCGATCACCCACATCACCGGAACCCCAAAGAGCAACATACCGCCGCTGAGTATGAACAAGGCTGTACGGCTGACTGCGAAGGCCTCGGATTGTGCGAGTTCGGTGATTATCACCCAACCAGTCCCGGACACCGGAGCCGTCGTGCCCACCACCTGCGTGCCTTCGAAATTCACGTATGCCCCGTTCCATCTGTGGCTGGGCGACTGCGACAGTGCGACCAGTTCAGGTCGCCCGGCGAGGCTCGTCTTTGCCAGAACCACTTCGGGCTTGGTGTGGGCTACGATTCGACCCTCCCGATTGACAACGTATGCCTGACCGGTTTCACCAAACCTGATGGCTGCGACCACATCCCAAAGCATGTTCATGCACAACCGGGCTGCCACGACACCCCCATCTGGCGCAGGGACCGCTATGATCAGGTAGGGATCACCAGCGGGGGAAATCTGGATATTGCCGAGGTAGAGCTCGCCAGCACTAGCCTGAAGGAACCAGGTAGATTGCGGAGTCGTAAACAGATTCGCCAGCAGCGGTGCATCCTGATAGGCACTGGCGAACACTTTGCCCCTTGCGTCCAGGCGGACCATCTCCAGCAAGGCCGGATTTCGCTGGAGCAAGTCGCGCATCACCTGCGGCTCTGCTGCCAGGTAGTCATAGTCCAGCAACCCCACTAGAGTTAGAGAATCCTCCAAGTGCTGTATGAACAGCCCCACCGTTTCGACCGCATTGCGGGCGGCTTCCTCCTGACGGCCTTGCCATGCCTTCTGCTCGGTGAGAAACACAAAATAGGACACACCCGCCCCGGTTATCAGCAGTGTGACCAGCAACACCGTCCCCAGCAAGGTCAGGAGACGTCGTCGCAGGCTCTGCCGATGGCCCGAATGGGACAATGATGGGCTGGAGAATTTGTGTCCCCTGTGACTCATACGTGCTCCTATTGTATCCTCTCAAAAAATTGGGGCAAGAATAATCTCAACGCTCCCAGTCCCCGTCTCGGAGGCGAATTCGCGGAGCAAACCTTGTCTGAGCCGCCCCCGGGACGGGGGCTTTGAGCGAGAAAGTGCGATTGCCCCAAGATATTGAAAAGATACCTCCTACTGGTCCGCAGCCAGGAATCGCTCCCAGATTTCGTTGCACAACTTGTCCATTTCCGGGCTAAGCGGCAAATAGACCTCGGCGTTTTCCAGGTCCTCGTTGGGGGGAAAGATCGCCGGGTCGTTCACGATATCCGGATCAATGAAAGGGTGGGCCGCCTCGTTGGGAGTGGCGTAGTAATTCTCGTTGACGATCTGCGCGCTGATCTCGGGTCGCAGCAAAAAGTTCAGAAAGACCTCAGCAGTGTACTTATGCGGACTGTTGGCCGGGATGACAAAGTTGTCGCCCCACAACATGGTGCCCTCTTCGGGCAAGATGTAGACAATGTCCTCGTTCTCCTCCCGGGCCGCCAGCACGTCTTCGGCCCAACCCACCAGGATCACGGCTTCGCCGCTTAAGAGCGCGGGCACTGCATCTTCGGCATAGGGGCCGACAAAGCGGACAGCCTGCCTGATCTCAAGCATCCTCTCCAGCGCCGCTTCCAGTTCGTCGGGGTTCTCCGGGTTGATCGAGTACCCCAACGACTTGAGCGTCACGAAGAGCAGTTCCGGCTCAT